>CAZVLI010000444.1:0-4170 GCA_964627965.1 uncultured Rhodospirillales bacterium | reverse complement strand
GCCGACGCCTTCCAGGCGGCGCTGGCGTGCGATCCGGTCAGCGCCTTCGGCGGCATCATCGCGCTGAACTCGACGCTGACCGCGGCCACCGTGGAGGCGATCGGCAAGCTGTTCCTGGAAGTCATCATCGCGCCGGACGCCGACGATCAGGCCAAGGAACTGCTGGCGACGAAGAAGAACCTGCGGCTGCTGCTGACCGGCGGTCTGGTCGATCCGAAGCGGCCGGTGCTGACCGCCAAGACGCTGAACGGCGGGTTGCTGGTGCAGGACGCCGACATCGGCCGCATCGCCGCCGCCGACCTGAAGGTGGCGACGGAGCGCGCGCCGACCGACGCCGAGATCCGCGACCTGCTGTTCGCCTTCCGCGTCGGCAAGCACGTGAAGTCGAACACCATCGTCTACGCCAAGGACGGCGCCACCGTCGGTGTCGGCGCCGGTCAGATGAGCCGCGTCGACAGCGCCCGTATCGCCGGCTGGAAGGCCAAGGAAGCGGCCGATGCCGCCGGCGAGAGCACGCCGCGTACGGTCGGCTCGGCGGCGGCCTCGGACGCGTTCTTCCCGTTCGCCGACGGTCTGCAGGCAGTGATCGACAACGGCGCCACGGCGGTGATCCAGCCGGGCGGCTCGATGCGCGATCAGGAAGTGATCGACGCCGCCAATGCCGCCGGCATCGCCATGGTCTTCACGGGCATGCGCCACTTCCGGCACTAAGCCAGCGGCGCGTCACGGACAGCCTGAACTGTCCTCGCCGGTCGGGAGTTTCGTCCGGCACAGCACCACGTCGTCGAGGTTGGCGCCGGTCAGGTCGGCCTCCGTCAGGTCGGCGTCGGTGAAGTCGGCGCGCCACATGTTGGCATCGCGCAGGATCGTGCCGACCAGCTTGGCACCCCTGAAGGACGTGGCGACGACCTGCGCGCCGGTAAGGTCGGCGCCGGAGAGATCGGCGCCGCTCAGATTGGCCTCGCCCATGCGCGCCTCGACCAGCCGGGCACCGGCGAGGTTGGCGCCGGACAGGTCGGCCTTGTTGGCCGTGGCGCTGGTGAGATCGGCGCCCTGCAAGCTGGCACCGGCGAAAGTGACGAGGAACAGGTTGGCCTGCTTCAGGTTGGCGCCGTCGAAGTTCACCTTCGGTCCGTTCGCCTGCTTCAGGTCAGCCCATTCCAGGTCGGCGCCGGCAAAGCTCGCCTCCGTCAGATTGGCGGCCGTGAGGTCGGCCTCGCCGATCTGCGCGCCGTCCAGGCGGGCACCGGTCAGCTCGATGCGGCGCGCCTTGGTCTGGCGCATGTCGGCGCCGGAGAAGTCGGCGCGGTCGGCGTCGATCCACCACAGGTTCGCGGCGTTCAGGTTGGTGCCGACGAAGGTCGCGTCGCGCAGGTCGGCCCACCACAGTTCCGCCGCCGACAGGTCCGCCCCGCTGAGGTCGGCGCCGGAGAGGTTGCCGTACCAGAAGCTCAGGCCGGCCAGTTCGCAGCCCGTGCAGGCGACGCCCGCGCCGATGCTGTCGCGGCGCGGGTCGGAGAGCCGGAACAGGTAGGTCAGCACCGATGCGACCACCAGCAGCAGCACGACGAAGGTGAGGCCGCCGACGATCAGGCGGCGTTTGACGACAGGACGCATGGGTTCAGGCCGGGGGCAGGGGCGCCGGGGCGCGTTCCGGCTCGCGCACGCCGAACAGCAGGAACAGGCCGGCGAACAGGAACACCAGCACCACCGTCAGACCGGCGCGCTGGCTGTCGGCCAGGCCGGTGACCACGGCGATGGCGAACGGCGCGACGAAGGCCGTGGCCTTGCCGGAGAAGGCGTAGAGGCCGAAGAACTCGCCGATCATCTCCGGCGGCGCGGCGCGGGCCAGCAGGGTGCGGCTGGCGGCCTGGGCCGGGCCGCCGAACAGGCCGATCAGGATGCCGGCGACGAGGAAGGTCAGCTCGCCCGGCGAGGCGAACAGCGCCGGCTCGGCCGGCAGTTCGTGCACGAAGGTGAGTACGAACAGGATGGTCTCCTGCCGGTGCGTTGCGTCGATCGGTTCCACCGAGATGGTCAGGATGATCACCGTCGCCAGCGCCAGGCCGAGCACGGCGCCGATCACCGTGCGCTTGGAGCCGATGCGGTCGTCGAGCCAGCCGCCGGCGAAGGCGCCGACCGTGGCGAAGACGGTGATGACGATGCCGAAGATGCCGAGCGAGGTGATGTCCCAGCCGAACAGGCCGGCGGCGTAGATGCCGCCGAAGGAGAAGATCGCCAGCAGACCGTCGTTGTAGAGCATGCGCGCGACCAGGAAGAGCAGCACGTTGCCGTAGTTGCGCGCGTGCTTGAGCGTCTTGACCAGGTTGCGGATGCCCTCGCGCGCGGCCTCGCCCTTGGTCAGGCCGGCCGATGGCGCGTCCGGCGTGAACAGGAACAGCGGGATGACGAAGATCGCGATCCACACCGCCGACAGCGGGCCGACCATGCGGTCGTGCTCGTGCGTCGCCTTGTCCAGGCCGAACAGCGGTTCGTCGGGCAGCGAGAAGCCGAGCAGGACCACGAACAGCGTGGCGATGCCGGCAACGTAGCCCAGTCCCCAGGCGTAGCCGGAGAGCCGGCCCATGCGTTCCTTCAGCGTGAGCGAAGGCAGCATGGCATTGTTGAAGACGACGGAGAATTCCGCGCCGACGGTGGCGACGACGTAGGCGGTCAGCGCCATGACGATGATGCTGGACGACGCGTCCGGCGTCGCCCACCACAGCGACAGGCAGCCAGCGACGAGTACGACCTGGAACCAGAAGATCCACGGTTTGCGCGGGCCGCCGGCGTCGGCCATGGCGCCGAGGACCGGGCTGCCCAGCGCGATGATCAGGCCGGCCACCGAGGCGGCGTAGCCCCACAACTCCTGGCCGCGCACCGAGTCGCCGACCACCGCGGAGGTGAAGTAGGGGGCGAAGATGAAGGTGGTGATCAGCGTGTGGTAGGGCTGATTGGACCAGTCGAACAGCGCCCACGACCATTGCCCGAGACGACTGGCCGGGGCCGTGCCGGCCGGCGTCAGGGCGGTCGCTGTCATGGGAGTTTCCGTGATGGTTGCTACGCGCTGCCGACGATCAGGCGCCGGACGAAGCGGTTGGCCACTGCCAACCGGGCCACGTCCAGCGCGCCGCCGCTGCGGAAATCCTCCATCAGGTTGCGCAGGTGGTCAACGCCAATGCCGTTGGCGCCTTCCCAGGCATCCAGCGCGGCGAGCCCGCCCGGGCTGTCGTCGCAGAGCACGTTGGTGGTGAGCGCCCGCTGCTGGCCGTAGAGGTCTTCGACGATGGAGCCGACCGCGGTGCGCGACCAGTAGTCGGCGAGCTCCAGCTTCTCCGCCTCGTCGCGCAGCCAGTCGAGCCCAAGCCGACCGCCGATGGCAAAGTAGACCTGCGCGACCTCGGGTACCGGCCGCTCGACGCGGCAAGCGGCGTCGACGATGTCGCAGCCGGCGCCCATCGGCTTCAAGCTGGCGACGCGCTGGGCCAGCGGTTCCGGCACGCCGGCGGCGACGTAGTAGGCGATCTCGTTGGCCAGCGCCGTCGACTGCTGCTCGTCGAGCGCCACGTCGAACACCTGGCGAAGCTCGCGCAGGCCCGGTGCGTAGGCGTCGAGCATCGTCGTCACGCGCAGGGGCCGCGGGCTGTTGCGCAGGAACCAGGCCGTCGCGCGCCGCATCAGCGCGGCGGTCGCCATGTACATGCGGATCTGCAGGTCGGCGGCGATCTTGTTGTCGAGTTGCTCGATGTCGGCCCACAGCTCGCGCATGTCGAAGGCGTCGCGCGCCAGCGTGTAGGCGCGGCCGATGTCGCCCGGCGTGAAGTCGGTGTCGCTCAGTAGATCGTGGACGAAGGTGATGCCGAGCCGGTTGACGATCGAGTTCGCCGTCGTGGTGGCGATGATCTCGCCGCGCAGCCGGTGGCTGGCGATGGCATCGGCGAAGCGGTCGTGCAGCTGCGGCGGGAAGTAGCGCTGCAGGTCCATGGCGAGGTAGTTGGACTCGCCCAGGTCGCTCGCCAGCAGCTGGTCGTAGAGGTGCATCTTGGCGTAGGCCAGCAGCACCGAAAGCTCCGGCCGGGTGAGGCCCTGGCCGGCGGCCTGGCGCTCGGCGATGGCCTCGTCGTCGGGCAGGAACTCGACCTCGCGGTCGAGCAGGCCCATGCGGGCGAA
>CAZVLI010000443.1:0-4172 GCA_964627965.1 uncultured Rhodospirillales bacterium | reverse complement strand
CAGGCAGGCGATGGCCAGCGACAGCGCGATGAACCCGGTCCAATCGAGCCGCGTGCCGCCGCCCGACCGTTTCTCGTCGTCGAGGACCGCGAAGATGCCGAACAGAGTCGCCAGCCCGCATGGCACCAGCATGAAGAAGACCCAGCGCCAGGAGTACTCCTCGCTGAGATAACCGCCCAGCGTCGGGGCGATGATCGGGCCGATGACCACGCCCATGCCGAAGATCGACAGTGCCGTCTGATGCTGGCGCTGCGGGAAGGTGTCCAGCGTCGCGGCTTGCGCAAGCGGCACCAGCGGCGCGCCGGCCAGGCCCTGCAACACGCGATACAGCACCAGTTCTTCCAGACTGGTGGCGATGCCGCACAGGAAGGAGGCGATGGTGAACAGCACCACGCCGACGAGCATCACGTTGCGGCGACCGAAGCGGCCGGCGAGCCAGCCGGATGGCGGCGTCGCCACCGCCGTCGCGACGATGTTGAAGGTCACCACCCAGGCGATCTGGTCCTGCGTCGCCGACAGCGAGCCCTGCATCTTCGGCAAGGCCACCGATGCGATGGTCACGGTCATGGCGTAGAGCGCCACGGCGCCGGTGAGCACCGACAGGACGACCCAACGGCGGATCGGACCGACCGCCTCGGCGGGATCGAGGGCTGCGCTGCTCATGCCGTCAAGTTTACTCGGCGGAGAGGTTCAGCGCGCGGTATTCCGCCAGCGCGGCGCGCGCCGGTGCGTAGTCCGGCGCCGCCCGCGCCGCCGCTTCCCAGTCGCGCATCGCCTGCACGGTCTGGCCGCGCAACTCGTAGAGCCGGGCGCGATTGGCGTAGACCAGATGCGGCGCGCCGTGGCTGAACTGCAAGGCGGCGTAGAAGTCCTCCAGTGCCGCCGCGAAGCGACCGAGCGCGAGGCGCGAGGCGCCGCGATTGTTGTAGGCGTAGGCGTGGTCGTTCTTCAGCCGGATGGTGCCGGAGAAGTCGCCGATGGCTTCGCCGTGGCGGCCCAGCGCGGCGTAGGCGAGGCCGCGGCTGTTCAGTGCCTCCGCGTGCTCCGGATTGCCGGCGAGCAGCAGCGAGAAGTCGGCGATGGCGGCGGCGTAGCGCCCGAGCGCACCGTTCGCCAGCCCGCGGGTATAGCGCGCCAGCGTGCGGTTGCGATCCGACAGGCCGGGTTGCGACAGCGCGCTGTCATAGGCGGCGATGGCAAGCTCGAAGTCGCCGCCGGAATAGGCGGCATTGGCGGCGCGCAGATCGGCCAGTCCGTCCGCCCAGGCCGGCACCGCTAGCAGCGTCAGGAGCAGCGCGAGGATCCGCATCAGTAGCCGGCCGCCAGGGCGCCGGTGCGGCGCGGATCGGCGATGCCGTGAAAGCCGTCGGCGGTGCGCATCACCGTCTGGGCGCTGCCCCACGCGCGGGTCGGGACCACGGCGTGCCCCTTTTCGCGCAGCAGGGCGACCGTATCCGGCGACAGGCCGGGCTCAACGAACAGCTTGTCGGGCAGCCACTGGTGATGGACGCGCGGGGCGGCGACGGCGTCGCCGAGGCCAAGGCGATGGTCGATCAGGTTCACCAGCACTTGCAGCACCGTGGTGATGATGCGTGGGCCGCCCGGGCTGCCGGCGGCGAGCCAGACCTTGCCGTCCTGCAGCACGAGTGTCGGCGTCATCGAGCTCAGCGGCCGCTTGCCGGGCTGGATCGCGTTGGCGTCGCCGCCGACCAGGCCGTAGGCGTTGGGCACGCCGGGCTTGGCGGCAAAGTCGTCCATCTCGTTGTTCAGCAGGATGCCGGTGCCGGCCGCGACGATGCCGGAGCCGAAGGAGAAGTTGATCGTGTAGGTGTTGGCGACGGCGTTGCCGTGCCGATCCATCACCGCGAAGTGCGTGGTCTGGTTGCTCTCATAGGCGGCGGGGCGACCGGGCTTGATCTCGGCCGCCGGCGTCGCGCGCTCGCCGATACCGGCGCGCAAGGTGTTCGCGTAGGTCTTGCTGGTCAGCCCTTTCACCGGCACCGGCCAGAAGTCGGGATCGCCCAGGTGCTCGGCGCGGTCGGCGAAGGCGCGCTTCATCGTTTCCGCCAGCAGGTGCAGACCGGCGGCGCCGTTATGCCCGAGCGCGGCGACGTCGTCGCCTTCCAGCATGTTCAGCATCTGGACCAGGTGCACGCCGCCGGAGCTGGGTGGCGGCATCGCCAGCACCGTGTGGCCCCGATAGGCGCCGCGAACCGGCCTGCGCTCGATGGCCTGGTAGTGGATCAGGTCGTTGCGGGTGATCAGTCCGCCATTGGCCGACTGGTCGGCGGCCATTCGCGCGGCGATGGCGCCACGATAGAACGCCGATGGTCCGTGCTTGGCGATCTGGCGCAGCGACCAGGCCAAGTCCGGCTGGCAACCGATCGCCGGTCTGCCAGGGCGTGCCGTCCGGCTTCACGAAGATGGCGGCGCTGGCCGGCCAGCGTCGGAAGCGTTCCGCGCGGGCGTTCAGCGCCTCGGCCTGACCGCGGCCGAGAATGAAACCGTCCTCGGCCAGGCGGATTGCCGGCTCGATCAGACGGGCCAGCGAAAAGGTGCCGTACTTCTGCTGCGCGAGCGCCAGGCCGGCCACGGTGCCAGGCACGCCCGCCGACTGATGTGAGAAACGCGCGCGATCCTTCGCGACATCGCCGTTGTCGTCGAGGAACAGGTTACGGCCGGCGGCCGCCGGGGCGGTCTCGCGATAATCGATGGCGGTGCTGACCGCGGTGTCGGCTCGGTGCACCAGCATGAAACCACCACCGCCGAGATTGCCGGCGCGGGGCAAGGTCACGGCCAGCGCGAAGCCGACCGCGACCGCCGCGTCGACCGCGTTGCCGCCTGCGCGCAGCACGTCGACGCCGATCGCCGTGGCCCGCGCCTCCTGCGAGGCGACCATTCCGTTGGCGGCAAAAGCGGGCTGGTGCCGCGCCTGCTGGTTGAGAATTGGCTGCGCGTGCGCGGTGACGGCGGCGAACAGGAACAGGCCGGCTGTGGCGACGCCCCGGAATGCGCGGTGACTCATCCGGGCGGCTTGAATCCGGGGCCTACCCGTCGTGGTCGGGAGCCGGGATGCCGAGCGCGTGGAAGCCGCTGTCGACATACATCACTTCGCCGGTGACCGCCTTGGACAGGTCGCTCAGCAGGTAGAGACCGGCCGAGCCGACCTCGTCGAGCGCCACGTTGCGCTTCAGCGGCGCATGGTCGCGGTTGTAGCGCAGCACGTAGCGCGCATCGCCGATCACCGAGCCGGCCAGCGTGCGCATCGGGCCGGCCGAGACGGCGTTGACGCGGATGTTGTCGCGCCCGAGGTCGACCGCGAGGTAGCGCACCGACGCCTCCAGCGCCGCCTTGGCCACGCCCATCACGTTGTAGGACGGCATCACCCGGTTGGCGCCGAGATAGGTCAGGGTCAGCAGCGAGCCGCCATCGGTCATCAGCGGCGCGGCTCGGCGCGCCAGCTCGGTGAACGAGTAGCAACTCACCAGCATGGTGTCGCGGAAGTTGGCGCGGCTGGTGTCGACGTAGCGTCCACGCAGCTCGGCCTTGTCGGAATAGGCGACGGCATGAACCGCGAAGTCGAGGCCGCCCCAGGTCTCGCCGATCCGGTCGAACAGCCGGTCCAGGCTATCGGTGTCGGAGATGTCGCAGGTCGTCACCAGTTCGCCGTTCACCGACTGCGCCAGTGGCTCGACACGGCGCTGGAACGCCTCGTCCTGGTAGGTGAAGGCGAGACGCGCGCCCTGCGCTGCACAGGCCTTGGCGATGCCCCAGGCGATGGAGTGGTCGTTGGCGACGCCGATGATCAGGCCACGCTTGCCGGCCATCAGGCCCGGGCGGGTGCCGGTGTCGTTGTTGGCCGTTTTCGCTGCGCCGGCCAGGGCAGGTTCCGCGTCAGCCGTCATGGCGCTTGAACACCAGGGAAGCGTTGGTGCCGCCGAAGCCGAAGCTGTTGGTCATCACCAGGTCGAGGTCGGCGTCGTCGATCCGATCCGTGACCACCGGCATGCCGTCGATCTCGGGATCGAGTTTCTCGATGTTGGCCGACGCGGTGATGAAGTTGTCGCGCAACATCAGCAGCGTGTAGATCGCCTCGTGCACACCGGTCGCGCCCTGGCTGTGGCCCGTGAGCGACTTGGTGGAGCTGAAGCGTGGCGCTGCGCCGCCGAAGA
>CAZVLI010000442.1:0-4177 GCA_964627965.1 uncultured Rhodospirillales bacterium | reverse complement strand
AGCGTGTAGGTCGGCACGCAGATCGCCCGGCCTTCCAGCGGATTGAAGGCGGCGATCAGCTTGTTGATGTGTTTCGGGCGCAGCCGCGGAATGTCGCCCAGGAGTACCAGCACCGCGTCCCACTCACCGGGCAGCGCTGCCAGGCCGGCGCGCAACGAGGTCGACAGGCCCTGCGCGTAGTCCGGGTTCTCCACGAAGCCGACGCCCTCGCCGGCAAGCAGGGCCCGGACCTCGTCGGCCTCGTGGCCGAGCACGACGGTGACGGATTGCGCCTGCGCCGCCTTCGCGTTCGTCACCGCGCGCTGCACCATCGGCACGCCGTCGACCCGGGCCAGCAGCTTGTTGGCCGCGCCCATGCGTCGCGACTGACCTGCCGCCAGCACCAGGGCGGCAATGCGAGGCGCGCGCATCACGTTCTCCGTCTCGTCGCCGGCGCGCGGCTGCGGCCGGCTGGGGATTTCCGTCAGCAGGCCACCGGCGCCCATCGCCATGATCTCGCGCCGCGTGACGGGCAGGTCCGCCAGCAGCCGCTGCAGCACCCAGTCGAAACCGTTCAGCTTCGGCGAGCGCGCACAGCCGGGCAGGCCAATCACCGGCACGTCCTCGTACCGGCCGAGCAGCAGCAGGTTGCCGGGATCGACCGGCATGCCGAAATGCTCCACCGTGCCGCCGGCGATCTCGATGCCGGCCGGAATCTCGTCGCGGCGGTCGGTGATCGCCGAGGCGCCGAAGATCAGGATCGGATCGCACCCCGCCGCATGCTGCTCGCGGACCAGCGCGGCGATCTCACGCGCCTTGTGGCCGCAGCGATCTTCGCGGACCAGCGTGCTGCCGAGTCGGGTCAGGCGGTTCTCCAGGACCTTGGCGGTCTTCTCGAGCACGGTCGGCTTGGTGTTGGCCAGCGTCGTCATGATCAGTCCGGCCTGCCGCGCCTTCAGCGGTGCCACACGGAGCAGCGGCCCGCCGTCGGCGGCGATCCGCTCCGCCTCCTCCAAGGCGAGTTTCGGTGCGGCGAACGGGATGATCTTCACCGTTGCCAGCATCTGTCCCTGCTGCACCCAGGCATACGGCGGCACGGTGGCGATGGTGATCGCCTCGTCGATGAAGTTGATGCGGTCGAGCCGGGGACGGTCGAGCACCACGATGCCATCGCAGGCCGCGTAGAGGTTGCAGCGACCGGTGAAGGCGGCCTGCTGCGTCGCGTTGTCGCCGGCCGCGCCGCTGGCCAGCCGCGTTGCCGCCTCGTCTTCCGGCACGTCGTCGGCTTCGAGGCGCGCCGCGACAACCTTCTCCTGGCCGGCCGCCAGCAACGCCGCGACGTCGTCGTCGGAGAGCACGCGGCCCTTCTTCATCGCCCGGCCGGGAAGGGCGATGGAATGCGCCAGGATGGCGCCGGCAGCCTTCGATGTGGCGACCGGGCCGAACAGCATCAGGCGGGCCGTCGCAGTCGTTCGGTAATCTGGCCCATGATCGACACGGCGATCTCGGCCGGCGACTTGGCGCCGATGTCGAGTCCGACGGGGCCGTGGATGCGGCCGGTCTCGTCCTCGCTCAAGCCTTCCTTGTGCAGCCGTTTCAGGCGCGCCGCGTGGGTCTTGTTGCTGCCCAGAGAGCCGACGTAGAAGGCGTCCGACTTCAGCGCCACCAGCAAGGCCGGATCGTCCAGCTTGGGGTCGTGGGTGAGTGTGACGACGGCCGTGCGGCTGTCCGGCCCGAGCGCCGACATCGCCTCGTCCGGCCAGCCGTCCGACAGCGCCACGCCGGGAAAGCGGTCCGAGGTGGCGAAGGCGCCGCGTGGATCCACCACGGTGACGTCATAGCCGCTCAGCGCCGCCATCTGCGACAGCGGCTGTGCGATGTGCACCGCGCCGACGATGATCATGCGCAGCGGTGGGTTGTAGGCGTGCAGGAACCACTTGGCGCCATCGACCTCGACGGTCCGGCTCTTGTCCTCGCGCAGCGCGGTCGCGGCCGGCTCGTCCAGCGGGTCGGGGCCGTGCGTCGCCGGGTAGAGCAGGCGCTCTTCGCCGGTGTCGAGGTTGGTGGCAAGGACGACCGGGCGTTTCGCCTCGCGGTCGGCCAGCAATTGGCGCAGCGTGTCGCGCTTCATCTCAGTTCAGCGGCTCCACGTAGAGCTCGATCTTGCCGCCGCAGGCAAGTCCGACTTCCCACGCCATCTCGTGGCTGACGCCGAAGTCGATACTGCGCGGCTTGCCATCGGCGATGACCTCGCGCGCGGTGTGCACGACGGCGCCCTCGATGCAGCCGCCAGAGACCGAGCCGACGAAGTTGCCGTCGGCATCGACCACGATCTGACTGCCGACCGGGCGCGGCGAGGAGCCCCAGGTGGAGGTCACGGTGGCGATGGCGACCTGCTTGCCGGCATCGGTCCAGGCCGCGGCCTGCTCCAAGACCTTGTCGTCGTCCTGTCGGTTCATGCGGCGGCCTCCTCTCCCCATAGCCGGGCCGGCATGCCGCGCGGCCCCTGTGCGCTGAGCGCCCCGGCCAGGTCGGCGAGGCTGTTCAGATTGTGCACGGTACGGAACTCGTCAACGTGCGGCAGTATCGCACGTACACCCCTTGATTTGGGCTGGAAGCCCTCGTAGCGCAAGAGCGGGTTCAGCCAGATCAGTCGGCGGCAGGACTTGTGCAGCCGCTCCATCTCGTCGGTGATGCCGGCGCCGGCGTCGCGGTCCAGCCCGTCGGTGATCAGGACGACGACGGCGCCCTGGCCGAGCACGCGGCGCGACCATACCGCGTTGAAATCCTTGACACATTGCCCGATGCGCGTGCCGCCGGACCAGTCCTCGACCTGCTCGCCGATGGCACCAAGTGCCTCGTCCACGTCGGCATGGCGCAGGTGACGCGTGATGTTGGTCAGGCGGGTGCCAAAGACGAAACAGTGGACGCGGTCGTAGTCCGACGTGATCGCGTGCATGAAGTGGAGGAACATGCGGCTGTAGCGGCTCATCGAGCCGGAGATATCGCAGATCAGCACCAATGGCGGGTGCCGGCGGCGCTTGCTTTTCCGTCGCAGCGGGATCGTCGCCGGATTGCGCAGCGCGGCCCGTAGCGTCGCACGCATGTCGGCGCGCGCGCCGGTCGGATCGGGCCGAAACCGCCGCGTCGGCACCGCCATGATCGGCAGGCGCATCTTGGCGATCACCGCCTTGGCCTCGGCGATCTCCTCGGCCGACATCTGTTCGAAATCCATGTTCTGCAGGACCTCGCGGTCGGAAAAGGTGAAGGTGGCGTCGAACTCGACCTTCTCTTCCTCCGGTTCCTCGCCTTCGCCCTCGCCGGGCAGCTTGTGCATGGCGTCGGCGACCCGCCGGTTGATCTCCTTGTCGTCCTCTTCCATGCCGACGGTTTCGAGCTGCGGCAGCAGCATCGACATCGCCTTCTCCAGCAGCTGCGGGTTGCGCCAGAAGATGTGGAACGCCTGGTCGAAGACCTCGCGCTGATCCTGGCGGTTCACGAAGACCGAGAACAAGGTCCAATAGAAATCGTCGCGCCGGGCCACCCCGGCGACTTCGACGGCGCGGATGGCGTCAATGACCCGGCCAGGTCCGACCGGCAGCCCGGCGGCGCGCAGCACGCGCGCGAAATGCATGATGTTCTCGGCCAGCCGGCCGCTTGGCTCGGGATGGGTGGCGTCCGCGGTCACGCGCCCGCCTGCGCCATGTCGCGCTTGACCTCTTCGAGCATCTTGGCGGCTTCCGAGCCGCTGATCTTCGCAATATCGTCCTGGTACTTCAGGAGCACGCCCAGCGTGTTGTCGATGGTCTCAGGGTCGAGCGACATCTTGTCGAGGTGCGTCAGCGCCGTGGCCCAGTCCAGCGTCTCGGCGATGCCGGGCAGCTTGAACAGGTCCTCCTGGCGCAACCGCTGCACGAAGCCGACGACTTCCCGGCTCAGCGCCTCGTCGCAGCCCGGCACCTTGGTCTTCACGATCGCCAGCTCGCGCGCCGCGTCGGGATAGTCGACCCAGTGATAGAGGCAGCGGCGCTTCAGCGCGTCGTGAATCTCGCGGGTGCGGTTGGAGGTGATGATGACCAGCGGCGGTTCCGCCGCCCTGATGGTACCGAGCTCGGGAATGGTGATCTGGAAGTCGGAGAGGACTTCCAGCAGGTACGCCTCGAACGGCTCGTCGGTGCGGTCGAGCTCGTCGATGAGC
>CAZVLI010000441.1:3615-4197 GCA_964627965.1 uncultured Rhodospirillales bacterium | reverse complement strand
GAGGTCGCAGCCCAGGGTCAGCGCCGCCTTCAGCCCGACGCCGTCGGCGACGCCGCCGGCCAGCACCACCGGCCCGTCGTAGATCTTGCGCACCGCGCGCACGAAGGCGAAGGGGTTGGCCCAGCCGGTCTGGCCACCGGCGCCGGCGGTGAGCAGGATCAGGCCGTCGACGCCGGCCTCGATGGCCTTCTCCGCGTGCCGCATGGAGGCGATGTCGGCGAACACCAGGCCGCCATAGCCGTGAATGTCGTCCATGATCGGCGCCGGCGAGCCGACCGAGGCGATCACCAGCGGCGCCTTGTGCTTCACCACCATCGCCAGGTCGGCCGGCACGCGCGGGTTGGATCGGTGCACGATAAGGTTCGGGCAGTAGGGCGCCGCGCCGTCGGTGGCTTCCGCCATCTCGCCCAGCCAGCGGTCGAGTTCCTCCGGCGTGCGGCAGTTGGCGGTGGGGAAGGAGCCGATCACGCCGGCCTTGCAGGCGGCGATCACCAGCTCCGGCCCGGAGACCAGGAACATCGGCGCGGCGATGACGGGCAGGGTGAGGCGGTCGGCAATCGAGGCTGGCAGCATCTGTGGCCT
>CAZVLI010000441.1:0-3605 GCA_964627965.1 uncultured Rhodospirillales bacterium | reverse complement strand
CGTCGGCAGCAGCTTCGAGCTGCGGAAGATGACCTGCGCGGGCGCGGGCGCGGCAAGCAACCGCCTCATACCGACGCCAGCCCCAACTCGTGACATTGCAGGTTGCACAGCGCGGCGGTCAGCAGTGGCACCGGGACGCCCAGCGCGCGACCCCGGCGCGCCATGTCGCCGATGGTGTGTTCGGCCTCGGTCTGTCGGCCTTCCTCCATGTCGACCAGCATCGACGGGCCATAGGTCGACTCGGGCTGGCTGTAGATGCCGCGCACGGTGTCGCGTAGGTCGGTCTGCGGATAGCCCGCCGCCGTGGCCACGGCATTGCATTCCTCGATCACCGCGCCAACGAAGTCGGCGCCGGCGGCCGACGTCGCGATCCGGCCAGCGCGGGCGCGCGTCAGGCTGGACGTCGTCGCGATGGCGACGAAGCCGAAGAATTTGGCCCACATCGAGGCGGCGATGTCGTCGCTCACGGTGAAGCTTGTGCCGCCGGCGGCGAAGGCAGCCTGGATCGCCTTGCAGCGGGCGGAGATGTCGCCGCTGAGTTCGCCCAGCACGTTCATCTCCAGCTTCAACGGCGACTGCCAGATCTCGCCGCTCGGCTCCAGCACGGTGTTGACCGCGGTCATGCCCCCCAGCACCCGCTCTGCGCCGAAACGCGCCGACAGGGTGTCGATGTGGCGCAGACCGTTCAGGATCGGCAGCACCGCGCTGTCCGGGCCCATCGCCGGCGCGATCGCCTCGATGGCGCCGTCCAGGTCGTAGGCCTTGCAGCACAGCAGGACCACGTCAAAGGTGCCGTCGATCTCGCCGGCCTGCACGACCTTGACTGGCGCTCGGATGTCGCCGTCCTGCGCCTTCACCACCAGGCCGTTCTCGGTCAGTTGCGCCGCGCGGCGGGGCCGGACCAGGAAGCTGACGTCCGCGCCGCCCTTGAGCAGCCGGGCACCGAAGAAGCCGCCCATGGCGCCGGCGCCCAGGACCAGATATCGCATGCGCCCTCCCGCAAGTCGCTGACGCCAAGCTAGCACGGCCACTGGGGCATCCGGGCGCCGCTTTCCCGGCCGGTTGGAGCGGCCCCGGTGCATGGCTGGCCCGCAGGCACGTTGCTTGACGAGATGGTACGCTTGATTATGGTTGCGGCGCGCGGGTGGCCCACCGGCCGGCCCACGCGAAACAATCAACAGCGAACACCAACAGCGATACAGATCAGGGCGGAACGTATGACCGGCATCACCGCTTTCGGCGCCTACATCCCCAGGCTGCGGCTGCAGCGCAAGGCGATCGTCGAGGCCAACTCGTGGTTCAACCCGGGCCTCAAGGGGCTGGCCAAGGGCGAGCGCTCGATCTGCAACTGGGACGAGGACACCATGACCATGGCGGTCGAGGCGTCGCGCGACTGCCTCGGCACCGACGGCCCGCCGGAGAATCTCGGCGCGGTGTTCATGGCCTCGACCTCGATGCCCTACGCCGACCGGCAGAATGCCGGCGTTCTGGCGACCGCGCTGGGCTGCTCCGAGGACATGATGACGATGGACGTCACCTCCTCGCAGCGCGCCGGCACCACCGGCCTGATCAACGCGCTGAACTCCGTGGCCGGGCAGGGCGGCACCGCGCTGCTGGCCGCCGCCGAGAAGCGCCGGACCAAGACCGCCGGCACGCAGGAGCTGACCTACGGCGACGGCGCCGCGGCGGTCCTGCTCGGCAAGGACAACCTGATCGCCGAGATGGTCGGCGCGCACCAGGTCTCGGTCGACTTCGTGGACCACTACCGTGGCGCCAACGAGGAGTTCGACTACAACTGGGAAGAGCGTTGGATCCGCGACGAGGGCTATCTGAAGATCGCCCCGCGGGCGCTGGAAGGCCTGTTCAAGAAGACCGGCGTGGCCGCCGGCGACGTCAATCACTTCGTCATGCCGTGCCTGATCCGCAACGTGCCGGCGATGCTGGCCAAGAAGGCCGGCATTCCCGACGGCGCGGTGCGCGACAACCTGCAGGCGGTGATGGGCGAGGCCGGCACCGCGCACACGCTGGTGATGCTGGTCGACGCGCTGCAGGACGCCAAGCCGGGCGACCTGATCGTCGTGCTCGGCTGGGGCCAGGGCTGCGACGCGGTCATGTTCAAGGCCACCGACGCCATCGCCGGCGCGCGCAAGAACATGGGCGTGAAGGGCTTCCTTGCCCGTCGCAAGGAAGAGTCGAACTACAACAAGTACTTGTCGTTCAACAACCTGGTCACCCAGGACATGGGCCTGCGCTCGGAGGCCGATAAGCAGACCGCGCTGACTGCGCTGTACCGCAAGAAGGACCAGATCCTGGCCATGGTCGGCGGCAAGTGCCGGGTCTGCGGCACGGTGCAGTTCCCGAAGTCCAACATCTGCGTGAATCCGAACTGCGGCGAGTTCCACAGCCAGGACGACCACCCCTTCGCCGACATCCCGGCCAAGGTGCAGTCCTGGACCGCCGACAACCTCACCTTCACCCCGGACCCGCCGCAGCATTTCGGCATGGTCACGTTTGAAGAGGGTGGGCGTCTCATGGCAGACTTCACCGATGTCGACGTGGGCAAGGTCGAGTCCGGCATGCCCATCCGCATGGTGTTCCGGGTGAAGGAGTACGACCCGCAGCGCGGCTTCACGAAATACTTCTGGAAGGCCGCGCCTGCGTACGAGGCGAGCTAGGACCGCTAAACAACCACCGCAACTCGACACCGCCCCACGGCAACAAGCTAAGGCGCTGCGGCGCCAATTGGAGGTAACGACATGGCATCTGGTATCCGCGATAAGGTCGCCATTCTGGGCATGGGCTGCTCCAAGTTCGGCGAGCGCTGGGACAGCGAGGCCGACGACCTGATCGTCGAGGCCTTCGAGGAGTGCTTGAAGGACGCCGGTATCGGCCGCGACCAGATCGACGCCGCCTGGTTCTCCACCGCCATCGAGGAGATCCATGTCGGCAAGTCGGGCGTGCCGCTGGCAACCGCCCTGCGTTTGCCCTACATCCCGGTCACCCGCGTCGAGAACTTCTGCGCCTCGGGCACCGAGAGCTTCCGCGGCGCGGTCTACGCCGTTGCCTCGGGTGCCGCCGACATCGCGCTGGCCGCCGGCGTGGAGAAGCTGAAGGACACCGGCTACGGCGGCCTGCCGCAGCGCGGCCGTGGCACCCAGCACGCGATGATGGGCGCCAACATGTCGGCCCCGGGCTCGTTCGCGCAGCTCGCTTCGGCCTACCGCCAGAAGCACGGCGTCGAGCGCGACGACGTGAAGAAGGCGATGGCGCAGATTTCCGTGAAGAGCCACGACAACGGCGCCAAGAACCCGAAGGCGCACCTGCAGAAGCCGATCAGCATCGACACGGTGATGACCCTGTTCGCAGCGTGCATGCCCGCGCGCTCGAGCTCGTAGACCTGCTGGTTCACGCCGATCCCGCCCGACCGATCGAATTCGGTCGCGTGCACGTGGACCACCAGCGGCTTGCCGCTGATCGCCCGCGCCGCAATCCCCGCGGGGTAGGTCAGCCAGTCGTGCGCATGGATGACGTCGAACTTCTCGCGCTGGGCGAGCTCGACCGCGAGCCTCGCGTACCGGTTGGCGTCTCCCATCAGGTCGGTGCCG
>CAZVLI010000440.1:0-4200 GCA_964627965.1 uncultured Rhodospirillales bacterium | reverse complement strand
GGTGATGGATTTCGTCTTCACCGTCTGCGACAGCCTCGCGGACGGCGGTTGCCCCGAGTGGCCCGGCCAGCCGATGACGGCACACTGGGCGTTTCCCGATCCGGTCGTGTTCCAGGGCGGGCCGGCCGAGACAGCGGCGGTCTTCGCCGACGTCTACAAGCAGATCGCCACGCGCATCTCGATCTTCGTGAACCTGCCGATCGACGCCCTCGACACGCTGGGCCTGCAGGAGCGGCTGGACGCGATCGGCGAGACCCCCGACAACGCGGCCTGAGCCACCTTTCGCTGCGGCGCTGATAACGGGTTTGGCGTTGCAATAGTTCGCAATTTCGCGAAACTCGGAACGATGAACGATCAGGGAGCCAGCGCGGCGTTCGGGGCGCTGTCGCACGAGGGGCGACTGGCGATCTTCCGGCTGCTGCTGCGCGAGTGGCCGGCAAGCCTGCCGGCCGGCGATATCGGCGCGCGCCTGCACATCCAGCCATCGACCCTCTCGGCGCACCTGGCGCAGCTCGCGCGGGTCGGGCTGGTGCATGGCGAGCGCGACGGGCGGCTGGTGCGCTACGGCGCCGATACCGGCGGCCTCGGCGACCTGCTGCGATTTCTGACCGACGACTGTTGCGGCGGCCGGCCGGAATTCTGCCACCCGCAGATCCTTCGCGCCGCGCCGAGCATGGCCGCAGCATCGACTGCCGAGCGCGTCCGCAACGTGCTGTTCCTGTGCACCGGCAACGCGGCGCGCAGCGTGATGGCCGAGTGTCTGCTGCGCCGCGAGGGCCACGGTCGGTTTCGTGTGTTCAGCGCCGGGAGCCGACCGGAAGGCCGTCTCGACCCGCGGGCGCTGGCGCTGCTGCAACGCTACAGCTTCAAGACCGACGATCTGCGCTCGAAGTCGTGGGACGAGTTTGCCGCGGCGGATGCGCCGGCGATGGACTTCGTCATCACCCTTTGCGACCAGGCGGCGGCCGAAAGGTGCCCGGTGTGGCCGGGCCAGCCGGTATCCGCGCACTGGGGCTTTCCCGATCCGGCGGCGTTCGAGGGCGATGCGGCGACTGTCGCTGCCGCCTACGATGCGCTTTTCAAGCAGATATCGACCCGCGTCTCGATCTTCGTGAACCTGCCGCTTGCCGCGCTCGACGGGTTGGCATTACAGGCGCGGCTCGACGAGATCGGACAGACAGCCATGACCGACAGCGCCGCCTGAGCAGGAGCACACAAGTGAGCAATCCGACCGATACCCTGGACCGTCCGGCGGGCGGCATCGGCTTCTTCGAGAAATGGCTGTCCGTCTGGGTCGCCTTGTGCATCTGCGCCGGCCTGCTGCTGGGCAACCTGTTCCCGGGCCTGTTCGCGCTACTCGCGAGCTGGGAATACGCCTCGGTCAACCTGGTCGTCGCGGTGCTGATCTGGGCGATGGTCTACCCGATGATGGTCGGCGTCGACTTCGCCAGTCTGCGCCATATCGGCGACCGGCCGAAGGGGCTGGTGCTGACGCTGGTGACGAACTGGCTGATCAAGCCGTTCACCATGGCGGCGCTGGGCGTGCTGTTCTTCGAGATCGTCTTCGCCGACCTGATCCAGCCGGCCGATGCGCAGCAATACATCGCCGGCCTGATCCTGCTCGGCGCGGCGCCGTGCACGGCGATGGTGTTCGTCTGGTCGCAGCTCACGCGCGGCGACCCGACCTACACGCTGGTGCAGGTCGCGGTGAACGACGTGATCATGATCTTCGCGTTCGCGCCGATCGTCGCGGTTCTGCTCGGCGTCACCGACATTGCGGTGCCGTGGGAGACGCTGCTGCTGTCGGTGGTGCTCTACATCGTGATCCCGCTGGCGGCGGGCGCCTTCACCCGACACCGACTGGTCAGCCATGCCGCGCGCGGCGGCGGCGAGGCGGCGGTGAGCCGGTTCACCGGCGCGGTGAAGCCGTTCTCCGTGCTGGGCCTGCTGGCGACGGTGGTGCTGCTGTTCGGGTTCCAGGGCCAGGTGATCATCGAAAGGCCGGTGCTGATCGCGCTGATCGCGGTGCCGCTGCTGATCCAGTCCTACGGCATCTTCGTCGTGGCCTATGGCGCGGCGTGGTTGTGGCGGGTCGCGTTCAACGTCGCCCCGCCGTGGGCGCGTATCGGCACCTCCGACATCTTCGAGCTCGCCGTGGCCGTCGCGATCAGCCTGTTCGGCCTGAACTCGGGCGCGGCGCTGGCCACCGTCGTCGGCGTGCTGGTCGAGGTGCCGGTGATGTTGTCGCTGGTCGCCTTCGCCAACCGCACGCGGCGACACTTTCCGTAGCCGCTAGTCGATCACGCGCGGAGATCGCCACGGGCCGGGCACGTTGCCGACGAGGAAGCGGTAGACGGCGCCGGTCTCGTCGGCCAGCGGCAAAATCAGCCGGCGCCAGATCTGCACCTCGACCTTGCTCGGCGGCACGTGCGCGGTGAAGAGCGGCTCTTCGCGACGATAGACCGCGCGGTAGCAGGCGACGAAGAACTGAGAGATGAAGGTTGTGGGGCCGATCTCGCTGGTCAGCTTGCCGGTGGCATCGAACCCGGCGCGCTGCGCAATGCGTGAACCGTAGAGCCGGTAGCGGAAGTCGGCGCCGCCGTCGACCACGTCCAGTATCATGATGTAGCCGAGTGCCGGCCGGAGCAGTTCCGGCCCCAGTTCCGGCGTCCGCGGCAGCTTGCCGTCGGTGCGGAGCTGGTCCCACAGGCCGCGCAGGAAGCGCAATTCGCGGATTTCCAGATCGCCCGCGCCGGTGTTCCACGTAATCGTCGGCGCCGGTAGCTGCTGCGCCTCGAAAAGCGCGTTCACTCCGGACAGGTCGTCCGTGGCCAGACCTTGCGCCAGCCGTTCGATATCGGCCTCAGGCACGTGTTCAATCGTCACTTTGGCGTCCCCCACGAGATTTTCTCGCGGTCGCCGTAACTGCGCAAGCGACGGATTCGTGAGCGTGCCGGGTGGGCCGGCGGCCTAGGCGCCTGCCGATCCGCGGGCGACGACCTTGCACATGCAGTTCAGCGCGCCCCGGTTCTCGGCGAATTCGAGCAGGTTAGGGACCAGCCGGACATCGAAGCCGAGATCGCGCCAGATGCGCCGGTTGGCCCGCTCGACCGGCGCCAGTTCCGCCCACTGGCCATGCGCGAAGCTCGGGAGCCAGACGACGCGCTGGCCCGGTCCGGCGTCCTCGACCAGCACGTTGTTGACCGGGAGGTGCAGCCAGGTCCGGGTCTTATCGTCCACATGGTCGAGCCAGATCAGCGGTTGCGGGTTCCGGACGACCTGCGCGCCGTCGGCGGCAAGCAACGCGGCAACCTCGTCGAAGCGCTCGGCATCGGCATGGTCGAGGAGCGGGAGGCCGAGCGCCTCGGCGCCGAGGCGAGGACAGCCGACCAGGAACCGGTTCGGGCCCGCCGGTGCGACGAACAGGTCGATGTGGAACAGCGGCTGATGCGACCCTTCGGGCACGGCCGCGCGCGGCTGTTCTTGCCAGCCGGATGGCAGGTGCTCGGCCGGTCGGGTCTCGGCCGGTGGCGCCGGCGCCGCGCAGCCCACGGCGACCGGCCGGCGGCTCGGGTCAAGGATCGTGAAGCCATCCTCGCCCACCACCAGATCGGCGCCGTGCAGCAGCCTGTCGCCGACGGCCAGCAAGTTGCCGCCGTCGAGCGGCACGTCGACCTCGTCGAGCGGGAGCCCGGCGGCGCTGGCCAGCAAGCGTGCGGCTTCCAGATCCTGGTAGCGGTCGAACGCGCGCGAGGCGACCAGCCTTGGCTGGCCGTCGGGATCGCGCGCGGCGACCAGCGCGTCCTGTGCCCAGTGCGAGAAATTCAGATCGTCGGGCGCCGGATGGAGCCGCACCGGCGCTTCGTGATCGTCGAACCACGGCGCGACCGTATCGCGGGCGCTCTCGGAGACCAGCACATCGACTTCGGCCCGTATCGGCAGCGCGCCGATGGCGCTCGTGAGCGCGGTAGCGTAGTGCCGCGTCGCGAAGGCGGGAATGGTCAGGAAGACGCGCTCGATCGCGCCGGCGAGGGCGTCGAGCAGGACGAGCTGCAACGGTGGCTCTGGCCTAGCTGGAGCCCTTGCGGATGCTGGGGACGCGGATACCCGGCACGCGAACACCCGGAACCCGGATGCCGGTCTTGCGGATGCCCTGGCGCCGCAGCGAGGTTTCGGTGGTCGTCGGCTTGATCGAGGTGT
>CAZVLI010000439.1:0-4208 GCA_964627965.1 uncultured Rhodospirillales bacterium | reverse complement strand
ACCGGCGATATCTGCATCATCGACGCGTTGCCTAGCTCCGCCGTGCGGGCGCGCAAGGCGGCCAGCGGCTCGGGTTCATGCAGGCCGGTCGCGGCCAGATAGTCGGTGAGTTGCTGCGTCAGGCCGATCGACCAGTTGGACATGGAGGCTCCTCATGGATAGGGGGCGTGGCCCAGGCCCCTTGGCCGTGGGCGCCGGTCTGTTGCACCATAGCCCGCAACGGTGCAAACAGGCCCCATGACCCAGATCAAGCAAGCCAACGGCTACCGCCTGCACTCGCTGGCGCATCTGTTCAGCCAGGCGATCAACCCGTCCAGGCAGCCCAAGCAGGAGGACGTCACCTACGACCTCGAGCGGGCGCTCGCCTCGGTGGTGTCGCTGCGCTCGCAGATTCCCGACGATGCCTACACGGCCGCCATGCTCGGCACCGAGCGCGAGGGCCAGGGCATCGTCATCGACGACGACGGGCTGGTGCTGACGATCGGCTACCTGGTGGCCGAGGCCGACAAGGTGATGCTGGCCAGCGCGACCAACCGCGTCGCCGAGGCAATGCCGGTCGCCTACGACTACGAGACCGGGTTCGGGCTGGTGCGCGCGGTGGAGCCGCTGGACGCGCCGGCCCTGCCGCTCGGCTCGGCGGCCAACGTGCGCGAGGGCGAGGAGGTCGTGGTCGCCGGCTATGGCGGTGCGTCGCAGTCGGTGCGCGCGCGGGTGGTCTCCAAGCGGCCGTTCGCCGGCTACTGGGAGTACATGCTGGAAGAAGCGATCTTCACCATCCCGGCGCACCCGAACTGGGGCGGCACGGCGCTGATCGCGGCCGACGGGACGCTGTCGGGCGTCGGCTCGCTGTTCGTGCAGGACGCGCTGCCGGGCGGTGTCTCCAGTGCCGGCAACATGTTCGTGCCGATCGACCTGCTGCAGCAGATCATGGACGACCTGCTGCGCCACGGTCACGCCAACCGGCCGCCGCGGCCCTGGCTCGGCATGTTCACCACCGAAGTCGAGAACCGGCTGGTCGTTGCCGGCGTCGCCAATGGCGGACCGGCAGAGCGCGACGATGTGCGGGTTGGCGACATCGTCGTGCACATCGATGCCGAGCCAGTCTTCGACCTGCTCGACATGTGGCGCAAGATTTGGTCGCTGGGCTCATCCGGCGTGGTCGTGCGCCTGACCCTGCTCCGCGACGGCGAACAGGTCGACAAGTGGGTCCGGTCGGGCAACCGCTACGACTACATGAAGCTGCCGCGCGCGCAGTAGCGCCGATGGGCGCGCTGGACCGGCAGGCCGACCTCAACGCCAAGAGCCGCGATCTCTGGGACGACTATGCCAGCCACCGCGAGGCGGTGACCGGCGTGCTGCTGGCGCGGGCGCCGTTTCCGCGCGCGCGGCTGTGCGTGCTGGGCGCCGGCAACGCCAACGACCTCGACCTCGGCCGCCTGCATGGCCCCTACGGCGAGATCGACCTGGTGGACAGCGACGCGGGGGCGCTCGACCGCGCACTGGCTCGGCAGCCGGTGCAGGACGTCCGGGCCATCGGTGGGATCGACGTCACGGGCATCGAAGGCCTGCTGGATCGCGGCGCGCCGCTGGCGGACTGCCTGGCGGCGCTGGCGGACTACTGGCCCGACTGGGCGGCACAGCACTATGACGTGGTGGTGTCGGCCGGACTGCTGAGCCAGCTCGTCCTCGCTGCCATCGAGGCCTGGGGCGAAGACCACCCGGATCTGCCGGCCCTGCTCGCCGCACTGCGGTCGCAGCACGTGCGGCTGCTGCTGGACCTGGCGGGCGAACGTGGCCAGGCGGTGCTGATCTCCGACTTGGTGTCGTCGGACACCGTGCCGGATCTCGCGGATACGCCGGCGGATCGGCTGAAGGATCGGATGGTGGCGCTGATTGAGGCCGGGAACTTCTTCACCGGGCTCAATCCCTATGCCCTGCTCAAGGGCTGCGACGAAGACATCGAATTGTCGGCGCGGATCGGCGAGGCGCACCTGCTGCGGCCGTGGCTATGGCAGTTGGGCGCGCGGCGCAGCTATCTGGTCTACGGGATCGTGCTGCTGCCCACGCGCAAAGGCGCGCCCGCGTAACGAGCGCGCCGCACAAACCCGATAACGAAAGGGAGTTGGCCTAGATCAGGCCTTCGCGCTGGGCCCGCTTGCGAGCCAGCTTGCGGTGGCGACGGATCGCCTCGGCCTTCTCGCGCGCCCGCTTCTCGGACGGCTTCTCGTAGGCCTTGCGCCGCTTCATCTCCCGCAGCACACCCTCGCGCTGCAGCTTCTTCTTCAGCGCGCGCAGCGCCTGGTCGACGTTGTTGTCGCGTACCACGACGTGAACCAAGGGCTTGTCCTTCTTCTGACCCAGCCGGTTGTTGGCAAACACGATACGGTCGGCGCAGCCGATAGACTGCGCCGCGGCCGCCCTTATAGGCGCGCGATCGAAGTCTGGCAAGTATTCGCGCCTATAAAGCGCCGCTGTCGTTGAAGAATTGCTGCAGCTGACGCTCGCCGATCAGGCAGTCGTAGGTCCCCTCGCCGGCCGCCGGTCGGATCGCGGGACGTGGCGGCGCCGGCCGCGCGGCGATCTCCAGCAGAAGCTTGCGCAGCACCGTTTCGGCAAAGGTCTCGAACCCGTTGGCGATCTCGATGAAGGCGCCGGGGCCGCCGATCACGCACTCGACGTAGTAGCGATCGAGGTCCTTGAGCTGGGGGTAGCCGTAGCGGTTCGGTCGGCCGTTGAGAATCGGCAGGCCGTTGATGGTCAGCCCCTCCGCCACGGCCTTGTCACGCGCCAGGGTCACCAGCAGGCCGGTGTTGTTGGGCCCGTCCCCGGAGATGTCGATCACCCGCCTCGTGCCCTGATAGGCATTGTTTTCAATCAGATAGCTGGCATAGCCAATAATGGTGCTGATCGAGGTGTACTGCGCCGTGCGCACCGGCAGCGTCGCCAGTTGGGCCGCAAAATCCCGCGCCCGTTCCGGCCCGTCCAGGACCCGCCAACCGACCAGTTGGGCCTGATGCTGCGGCCCCGCCCATTCCACGTAGGTCACCGCGATGCGCCCCAGGAAGCCGGACGCGATCGCATCGCCGATTCGCGGGTCGGACAGTGCCTGGACGTAGCCGGCGCGTTGCAGCGCGGCCTCGCCCGCGTCGATGCTGCCCGACACGTCGACCGCGAGCACGAGTTCGAGGTCGACGAAGCTCTCCGCCGACATCTGGGCCGGTGCCGGCGATGCGAAACACAAGGATATGGCGGCGATCACCGCGGCTGGACGCCACATCGGCTAAAGCCTCTCTCGTCCCGGCATGATACAGTCACCGCAAGGGCTTGAAACAGGAGGTTCGCATGGGCATGCGCTTGGCCGCCACGGCATTGTTCTTGGTTCTCAGCACGCAGGTGGCGTTCGCGCAGATGCCGCCGCCGGCCGACAACCAGATCAAGTCGGTCTATGCCGACCTCGACAAGTACGAAGGCCAGATCAACTCGAACCCGCGGGCGAGCAGCGCCAAGCGCATCAAGCGGCTGCTGTCGATCACAGAAGGCCGGCTGAAGGGCTCGCAGAACCAATCCGACCCGTCCTTCGTCGCCGCCTCGGAACGGCTGGCCGCGCTCATCGCCAAGCTCGACGCGATCATCGAAGGGCGCCCGGCGCCGCAGCAGGCCGCCCCGGCACAGCAACAACAGCAGCCGCAGCAGCAACAGGCGGCGCCTGCGCCGGTACAGAGCGCCGACCCGAAGGTGCAAGCGGCGGCCAACGACATCGCCCGTATCTCCGGCCTGGTCGACCAGATGCAGCCGGGCGACAAGACCAACGGCCAAAAATACCTCAACGAGCTGAAGACCATCGGCGCGACGCTGCGCAACATCGCCAAGAAGGACGACGCCTGGAAGCAGACGGCGCGCAACTACAACGCGTTGCAGGAGCGCATCGTGCAGATCGCCAACGCGCCGGCACCGGCCGGCAGCGGGCAGACGGCGCAACAGCCGGCCCAGCAGCAACCGGCGCAGCAACAGCAGCCGGCGCAGCAGGCGGGGCCGTCGGACAAGGCGCATCCCGACACCGAACGCGCCATGCGCGAGTTGAAGTTCGCGGAGCGCAACGTGCGCAACCTGCGCGGCGACAACGTGCGCCAGGAGCAGCGTATCCTGCAGGATCTGCAGCGGATCGGCGACGCGCTGGGCAAGGTTCCGGACCGCTCGCACCCCTCGTG
>CAZVLI010000438.1:0-4213 GCA_964627965.1 uncultured Rhodospirillales bacterium | reverse complement strand
GTGCCGACGTCGCCAAGACCATCTACTACCGGCGGCGCAAGGGCACGCTGCCGATGCTGGAGGAACTGGCGCGCGACGTGACCGGCTGGTCGGCGCACGCGGTCGAGTTCTTCGAGCTGCTGGTGTGGACGCAGTGGATCCGCAACCACCTGCGTCAGCACGCGCCGCGCACACCCGACATCCGCTCGGTGGAGCGCATGGACCGGCTCGACCGCGCCTTCGATGAGATCACACACACCGTCGACGTGCGCGAGATCGCCCAGCACGACGGCTGGCACAACATCAAGGATATCGGCTTCTTCCTGTGGCGGCTGATCTCGCATCGCCTGGAACAGGTCGAGGCGCGTCAGCAAACGGCGATCCCGGGCGGCTTCGCCTACCTGTTCTCGCCGCTCGGCAACTCGGCGCCGCTGTTCACCGCCGAGCGCCGTGAGGGCGACGAGGCCGGTCTCGCCGGCGAGCTGCACGTCCCGGGGCCGATCCGGCCGGCCCGCTTCTGGAACGACCTGGTTGCATTCCAGCACGACCCGAGCCTCGGCTATTCCGAGTTCTACGGTGCCTTCAACGATGCGCCCGGCGTTCCGGTGGCGCCGGATCCAAGCATCGAGGTCTTCGTCGACGGCAACTTCGTCCCGACCGCACAGATCGTCTGCCGCAATCTGGAAAGCTGGAGCCAGACGGCCGACGACCAGGTCGGCGTCGACGTCGCGCGCGGCCGCCTGGTGCTCGGTCCGGACCTGTTGCCGGCCGAGCGTGTCGACGTCTCCTACCACTACGGGTTCCCGGCCAAGCTGGGCGGCGGACCCTACCGTCGGCGCGCTTGGGAAGTACGTCGCGATCTGCCGGACACCGTGGTCATTCCGGTCAACACGTCGGGCGACGCCGGCAGCTTCGACAGCATCACCGGCGCGCTTGGCGACTGGGCGGGGCGTGGCCGGCCGAACTGCATCATCCGCGTCGAGGACAGCCGCACCTACCAGGAGACGCTGGCCATCGAGCCGGCCAACGACCGTTTCATCGTCATCGAGGCGGCCGACGGCGATCGACCGCACCTGCGCCTGGAGGCCCCGCTGCTGATCACCGGCGTCCGCGAGACCGCCCGGGTCACGCTGTCGGGCCTGCTGATCGAAGGGCGCGTCGAGATCGCCGGCTCGCTCGGCCTGCTGCGCCTGATCCACAGCACCCTCGTGCCCGGCATCTCGATTGCGGAAGACGACCCGCCGGCGGTGATCGAGCCCAGCATCTGGGCCGCCGGCGTCGATGACGACGGCCAGGCGATCAACGGCGAGCTCAGGGTCGAAATGGCCTTCTCGATCTCAGGCCCGATCCGCCTGCCCGCCGGCGCGGAAGGCCTCTTTGCCTTTGATTCCATCATCGACGGCGTCGGCGCGGCGGCGCTTGCCAGCCCGACGGACGAGAATGCCCCGGGTGCGCCAGCGCGCCTGGAGCGCACGACACTGCGCGGCGAGACGCGGGTACGCGAGTTCATCCTCGGCTCGGAATGCATCTTCGACGGCCAGGTCGAGGCGCAACGCGTGCAGACCGGTTGCCTGCGCTTCAGCTACGTACCGCCAGGCTCGCGCGCACCGCGCCGTTACCGCTGCCAGCCCGACCTGGCGATCCGGCGCGAGATCGCACACCAGGAACAGATCGCCGGCGGCCCGATCGGCGACGCCGCCAGGGACCTGATCCGCGAGCGGCTGGGGCAACGCATCCGTCCCGAATACACCAGCGAGGACTACGGCCTGCCCGCCTACCTGCAGCTCTCGTTGAAGTCGGCGCCGGAGATCGCGACCGGGTCTGAGGACGGTTCCGAGATGGGCGCCTACGCGCATCTCAAGCAACCGCAGCGCGAGGCGAACCTGCGCCTGCGGCTGGAAGAGTATCTGCCCTTCGGGCTCGAAGCCGGTCTGATCTACGTGACCTGAAGAGGGGCGGGCAAGGGAGGCATCTAATGTCGGGGGACTACACGCGCTTCACCTTCGAGCCGTCCAAGCGGTATGCGGCGGTACTGCAGCAGCAGGGCCGGGTGGCGCTCGACGCGGACTGGAACGAAGAGACCGACATCCTGAAGCGGCGTCTGCGATTGCTCGCGGTCGACGCGCTCGGTCCGGAGGCCATCGCCTGGCGCGCCACGCCGGACGCGTTCGAGATCGGCCTGATCGCCGGGCCGCCGGCGGACCTCTCCATCGGCGAGGGCCGCGCCTATATCGACGGCTGGCTCGCCGAGCATTTTGCCGGCGAAGGCGCGACCTACAGCGCGCAGCCTTTCCTGCCCGATCCACCCGACCTGCCGCTGACCGGCGATCTGCTGGTGTTCCTGCGTATCTTCGAGCGTGAGATCACCTACATCGAGGATCCGGGACTGATCGACCCGGCGCTGGGCGGAGTCGACACGACGACGCGCACGCAGATGGCGTGGCAGGTGCTGACGGTCCAGCCGCCACGCCAGCAAGGCGCGGAATGCGGCATCGACCCGTACTCGATCTTCCCGCCGTCGCCGGCCCGGCTGAGCACGGAAGGGACGCTGGCGCCGGCGCCGGACGACCCCTGCGTGCTGCCGCCCGAGGACGGCTATCGCGGCACGGTCAATTCGCTCTACCGGGTCGAGGTCCACACGCCCGGCCCGCTCGGCACTGCAACGTTCAAATGGTCGCGCGACAACGCGTCGATCGTTTCGGCCGTCACCGACGTCCAGATCAGCGGCGGCCGGACGATCGTGACGGTGGATCGGATCGGCCGCGACCAGGTGTTGCGGTTCCATCCCCTGCAGTGGGTCGAACTGACCGACGACCATCGCGAGTTGATGGGCGAGCCCGGCGAAATGGCGCAGATCCTCGACATCGACGAGGACAACCGCCAGATCACGCTGCACCGCGACCTGCCCCGCCCCGGCAACCGCGCCTTCGGCGCCAATGCCGACGAGTTGGAGGCCCGCCACACGCGACTCATCGCCTGGAACCAGAACCAGGACCTCAACCCGACCATCAGCGCCGACGGCGACATCGTCATCCCGGCAACCGCCATCACACTCGAGCTCGGCATCGAAGCCACCTTCTCGCTCGACGGCGGCACGGAGTTCCAGGTCGGTGATGCCTGGGTGTTCGCCGCACGCACGGCGGACGCGTCGGTCGAGGAGCTGGACGCGGCGCCACCCATCGCGGTCAGAAGCCGCTACATGCAACTGGCGGCGATCACCGGGCTGGGCACCGACGAGCCGCTGGTGCACGACTGCCGCCCGCGCGGGCCGGGCTGCGACTGCTGCTGCTTCATCACCATCGGCCGTTCCGAAGGTGCGCCCGGCAACTACGACGACCTCGCTTCCGCCGTGGCTGCCCTGCCGGGCGTCGCACCGGACGAGACGCAGCACGTGGTGATCTGCTTCGCACCGGGCAACTTCGAGATACCGGCGACTGTCACGGTGTCCCGCCCGAACGTAACGATCAGCGGCTGCGGCCCGTCCACGCGGCTGCTGCCGCAGCGCGGGCCGGCGTTGATCTTCGATGGCACCCGTCAGTTCCTCGAAGACCTGACGATCTTTGCCGAGGCCGACTTCCATCTGCTGCTGGTCGGCGGTTCGGAGCAGGTCGTCCAGCGCGTCGAACTGGAGAACCAGGGCAGCGGTCAGACGTTGATGGCCCGCAACCTCGACGACTTCCGCCTGCGCGACTCCCTCTCGCTCGGCAGCGGCGGCATGACCCTGGAAGGCAACGGCATCGACATCCACGATTGCCGCATCCTGAACGGACCCCTGTGGCTGCATGACGATACCGACCGCGCGCGCATACATGACTGCGAGCTGCTGGGCTCCGTCGGCGACGCCATCGTGCTCGGCGGCCGGCGGATCATCTACCGCACCGAGATCCTGCGAAACCGGATCAGCATGGCCGCGGGCAACGCGATCACCAGCGCCTTCTTCGACCCCGAGGGCATCGACGACGGTATCGCTGCCGGGCTCACCATTCGCGAGAACGAGATCACCGAGAACCTGCAAGCCGAGCTGCGGCGTGGCCGCTCGGGGCCGCCGTTCGGCGCCATCGTCCTGGGCCGCGTCTACGACCTCGTGATCGAGGACAACCGTATCGAGGACAACGGCACGGCGGCCACCGCCGCGGTCTCACCGATCTACGCACGCCACAGTCGCGGCGTCGTAATCTCACGCAACATCGTGCGCCGCAACGGCCGACGCGCGGACAACACGCAGTTCGAAGGA
>CAZVLI010000437.1:1469-4222 GCA_964627965.1 uncultured Rhodospirillales bacterium | reverse complement strand
TTTCTTCGCGATCGAGCGGGGCGCCGGGAGACCGGCGCCCCGTTTGCGTTTCGGTCTTGGCTCAGACCGGCAGCAACGCGGCCGCGACGCGGCGCTCCTCGGCCAGCAGGACGTTGTAGGTGCGGCAGGCGGCGCCGGTGTCCATCAGTTCGATGGCGATGCCCCATTCCCGCACTTCTCGGCGCACGCCGCCGGCCAGCGGTTCGATCCGCGGGCCGCATCCGAGCAGCATAAGGTCGACCTCGTCGGCGGCCTCGCGCAGCGGGCTCAGGCTTTCCAGGGTGACGGCCGCCATGGCATCGGCCGGCCAGGCCACCGCACGTGTCGGGAGCACCAGCATGGCGCCTTCGATGCGGCGGTCGGCGATACGAAACCCGCCGTTGCCGTAGCTCTGGATCGGCTGCTTGCCGGTGGCCGGTTTCGGTTCGATCTCCACCGGCTAGGCGGCGGGCTCGGCCGCTTCCTCCGCGGCGTCGCGCCGGCGCTGCTTCTCCAGGCCCAGCCAGATCAGCAGCGGCGCCGCGACGAAGATCGACGAGTAGGTGCCGATCACGATGCCCCAGATCATCGCCAGCACGAAGCTATGGATCACCTCGCCGCCGAAGATCAGCAGCGCGAACAGCGCCAGCAGCGTGGTCAACGAGGTCATGGTGGTGCGCGACAAGGTGTCGTTGACCGACACGTTCAGCACTTCCAGCAGCGGCCGGGTCTTGTAGCGCCGAAGGTTCTCGCGCACCCGGTCGAACACGACCACGGTATCGTTGATCGAGTAGCCGACGATGGTCAGCAGCGCGGCGATGGTCGCCAGGTTGAATTCCATCTGCGTGACGCCGAACAGGCCGATGGAGATCGCCACGTCGTGCACCAGCGCGACGACGGCGCCGAGCCCGAAATGCCACTCGAAACGGAACCAGATGTAGACCAGCATCATCACCACGGCGAGCGCCACCGCGATCACGCCGGCCTCGATCAACTCGCCGGACACCTTCGGGCCGACAAACTCCGTGCGCCGGTAATCCACGCCGTCCCCGACTAGTTGGCTCAGGGCCTGTTTCACCTTCTCGACGGCGACCTGCTGCGCCGGAGCGCCGCCCGGCTGCTGCTCCACACGGATCAGCAGGTCGGTCTCGGCGCCGAACTCCTGCAGCGCGACCTCGCCGAGCCCGAGCCCGTTCAGTTCGCTGCGCATCGCGCCGATGTCCGGTGTCGAGGGCGTGCGGATCTCGATCAGAATGCCGCCGCGGAAGTCGATGCCGAAGTTCAAGCCCGGCACGAAGGCAAGGGCGATCGACCCCAGCACCATGATCACGGAGACCACGGCCGCGACCTTGCGCCACTTCAGGAACGGGATATTGGTCTGTTCGGGGACCAGCCTCAAACGCATCATCGCCCGTACCTCAGATCGGCAACTGCGCCGGACGCGTCCGGCGCAACCACAGGGACAGGATCAGCCGCGACACCGTCACCGCGGTGAAGACCGAGGTGATGATGCCGATGCCAAGCGTCACTGCGAAACCCTTCACCGGGCCTGAGCCCATCGCGAACAGGATCGCGGCGGCGATGAAGGTGGTGATGTTGGCGTCCAGGATGGTGCCGAGCGCCCGGCTGTAGCCGGCCTCCATCGCCGCGAACGGTGTCTTGCCCGCCCGCATCTCCTCCCGAATGCGCTCGAACACCAGAACGTTGGCGTCCACCGCCATGCCGACGGTGAGCACGATGCCGGCGATGCCAGGGAGGGTGAGCGTTGCCTGCAACCCGGACAGCGCGCCCAGGATCAGGAACATGTTGATGATCAGCGTGAAGTCGGCGACGGCGCCGAACAGGCCGTAGCAGGCGATCATGAACACCATCACCGCGACGATGGCGATGATCGCGGCGATCTTGCCGGCGGCGATCGAGTCGGCGCCCAGCGCCGGACCGACGGTACGCTCCTCCAGGATCACCAGCGGCGCCGGCAGCGCGCCCGCGCGCAGCAGCAGCGACAGGTCCTGCACTTCCTGGACGGTGAACTGGCCGGAGATCTCGCCGCTGCCGCCCAGGATCGGCTGGCGGATCACCGGCGCCGAGATCACCCGGCCGTCCAGCACGATGGCGAACGGGCGGCCGACATTGTCCTTGGTCACGTCGCCGAATTTCTTGCCGCCGACGCTGTCGAAACGGAACAGCACCACCGGCTGGCCGTCGCGGAAGCTCGGTTGCGCGTCGATCAGCGTGTCGCCGGAGACCATGATCCGCTTGCGCACGACGTAGGTCGAGACCGGCGAGCCGTCCGGATTGCGCTCGTTCGATTCCAGCAGTTCCGAGCCTGGCGGCACGCGCCCGCGCGCGGCGTCGGCCGGATTGGTGGTGATGTCCACCAGCCGGAACACCATCTTCGCGGTCTTGCCGAGGATTGCCTTCAACCGCTCCGGATCGTCCAGGCCAGGCACCTGCACCAGGATGCGGTCCTCGCCCTGGCGCTGGATCGTCGGCTCGCGGGTGCCGAGCTCGTCGATACGCCGCCGCACGATCTCGATCGACTGCTCGATCGCGGCGCGGCGCCGGTCGGCGATCGCCTCCTCGGTCAGGTCGACGATGATACCGGCCTCGCCGTCGCGCTCGACCGCCAGATCGAGCCCGCCGCCGCTGGCCACCGCCAGCGGGTTGGAGCTGACCGGCACGGCCAGGTCGCGGATGACCTCCAGCGCCTTGTCGATGTCGCCGGGCTCGCGCATGCGCAGCGTCACCCGGCCGTTGTTCACGCCAAGGCCGCG
>CAZVLI010000437.1:0-1459 GCA_964627965.1 uncultured Rhodospirillales bacterium | reverse complement strand
TCTGGAACAGCACCGCGTCGGCGCCCAGCTTCTCGCGGACCTGGTCGACCACGCCCTCCAGGCGCTCTGCCGTCACAGCCGCGACATCGACTTCCAGCAGGAGGTGCGAGCCGCCCTGCAGGTCCAGGCCGAGGTTGACGGTGTTGTGCGGCAGCCAGTCGGGGATCGCCTCGTTGGTCTTCTGGCCCAGGAAGTTGGGTACCGAGAAGGCCAGCCCGATCAGGCAGACGACCAGGACGAGGGTGATTTTCCAGGGCGCGAAGTAGAGCATCGCGGCGGCGCTTACTTCTTGGCCCCGAAGCTGAACAGCGACTTCTTCTCGGTGCCGGAGTCGTTGGCCGGCCTGGCCGCGGCGCCGCCACCCTTGCTGACCACATCCGTGATGGTGCCGCGCACCACCTTGACCCGCACGCCCTCGGCGATCTCGACCTGGACCGTGTTGTCGTCCAGTTCCTTGGTCACCCGGCCCATCAGGCCGCCGCCGGTCACCACCTGGTCGCCGCGCTTCAGGCCAGCGACCAGTTCTCGGTGCTGTTTCATCTTCTGCTGTTGCGGCCGGATCAGGAAGAACCAGAACACCACGAAGATCAGGATCAGCGGCAGGAAGGAGACGAGCATGTCGCCGCCACCGCCGCCGGCGGCCTGGGCATAGGCAGGAGAAACGAACATTGACGGCAGCTCCGCTGCGGGGTCCAAAAGCGGCCGGGACTATAGCGGCGGGCCGGGTGCATTGCAAAGCAAGCGGGCGTGTCGAGGGGCCCGTTTCTTGACCGCCAAATTCCGGGCCGTTAGGGTCCGCCGCCGCCCGCCACGGACCTGCCAGAGATGACCCAGACACCCGACACGCTGCTGCCGCTGCTGACCCGTATCGCCGACGCGCTGGAGCGCCTGGCGCCGGCGCCGGCGCGGCCCAACGATCTCGACGCCGCCAGCGCCTTCGTTTGGCAGCCCGATGGTCACCTGGAGCCGATCGCCCGCATCAACCGGGTCGACCTGGGCCTGCTCAAGGGGATCGAGCGCAATCGCGACATCCTGGCGGAGAACACCCGCCGCTTCGCCGGTGGCCTGCCGGCCAACAACGCGCTGCTGTGGGGCGCGCGCGGCATGGGTAAGTCGTCGCTGGTGAAGGCGCTGCACGCGCAGGTAGTCGCCGAGGGCCACCCGAACCTGAAGCTGATCGAGATCCACCGCGAGGACATTCCGACCCTGCCGGTGCTGCTGCGCCTGCTGCGCGCCCGGCTCGACATCCGCTGCCTGCTGTTCTGTGACGATCTGTCCTTCGATCACGACGACACTAGCTACAAGTCGCTGAAAGCGGTGCTGGAGGGCGGTATCGAGGGGCGGCCGGAGAATGTGGTGTTCTACGCCACGTCGAACAGCCGCCACCTGATGCCGCGCGACATGCTGGAGCACGAGCGCTCCACTGCGATCAACCCCTCGTTCGCCATGATGGCGAAAC
>CAZVLI010000436.1:0-4228 GCA_964627965.1 uncultured Rhodospirillales bacterium | reverse complement strand
GTGCGCCAGCTCGCCGGCCAGACGGTCGCGGTCCTCGGTGAGCTTGATCGTCTCCAGCACCGCCTCGATGCGGCCGCGTTCCTCGGCATTGGTTTGCGCGAACAGGGTCTTGAAGGCACCGCGCGGCGCCTTGCGCGACAGCTCCAGGTTGTCCCAGACCGTGTGGCTCTCGAACACCGTCGGTTTCTGGAACTTGCGGCCGATGCCGAGATTGGCGATGTCGGCCTCGTCCATCTTGGTCAGGTCGATCTCGTCGCGAAACAAGACCTCACCTGAATCCGGGCGCGTCTTGCCGGTGATCACGTCCATCATCGTGGTCTTGCCGGCGCCGTTCGGCCCGACGATGGCCCGCATCTCGCCACGCTCCAGCACCAGCGACAGGTTGTTCAGCGCCTTGAAGCCGTCGAAGGCGACGCTGACGCCGTCGAGGTAGAGGACGGTATCGAGGCTGCGCTCAGTCATCGCCGCCGCCTTGCTGCGCCGCTGGCCGCATTGGCTTGCCGAAGCCCGGCAGTTTCAGCGGCAGGCTGCCGGCGCCAAACAGACCGACGATGCCACGCGGCAGGAACAGCGTGACGAAGATGAACAGCCCGCCCAGCGCGTACAGCCAGACGTCGGGCAGCGCGCCGGTCAGGTAGGTCTTGGCCATGTTCACGACGATGGCGCCGAGCGCCGCACCGTAGAGCGTGCCGCGCCCGCCCAGCGCGACCCAGACCACGATCTCGATCGAGTTGGCCGGCGCGAACTCCGACGGATTGATGATGCCGACCTGCGGCACGTAGAGCGCGCCGGCGATGCCGGCCATCACCGCCGACAGCACGAAGACGAACAGCTTGTAGCGCTCCACCGGGTAGCCCAGAAAGCGCGTGCGGGCCTCGGCGTCGCGGATGCCGACCAGCACCTTGCCGAGCTTGGACGTGACGATGAAACGGCAGACGATGTAGGCCAGCGCCAGCGCGATGCCCGACGCGGCGAAGAAGCCGGCCCGCGTACCGTCGGTCTGCAGGCTGATCCCGAACAGGTCCTTGAAGTCGGTCAGACCGTTATTGCCGCCAAAGCCCATGTCGTTGCGGAAGAAAGCCAGCAGCAGGGCGAAGGTCATCGCCTGGGTGATGATCGACAGGTAGACGCCGGTCACACGGCTGCGGAAAGCGAACCAGCCGAAAACGAACGCCAGCAGCCCCGGCGCCACCACCACCATCAGCGCGGCGAAGGCGAAGTTGTCGAACCCGTACCAGTACCAGGGCAGCTCCTGCCAGTTCAGGAACACCATGAAGTCGGGCAGCACCGGGTGGCCGTAGACGCCGCGGTCGCCGATCTCACGCATCAGGTGCATGCCCATGGCATAGCCGCCGAGCGCGAAGAAGGCGCCGTGCCCGAGGCTGAGGATGCCGCAGAAGCCCCAGATCAGATCGACGCTGAGCGCCAGCAGCGCGTAGCACAGATACTTGCCGAGCAAGGTGACGACGTAGGTCGGCACGTGCAGCGCGCTGTCCGGCGCCGCCGCCAGGTTGCACAGCGGCACTACGACGATGGCCACGAACAGCAGCCCGAGAAAGATCAGGCTGCCGACGTTGGAGTTGGCGCGGACCAGGTGGCCCAGCATCTACGCCTCCACCGCCCGGCCCTTGAGCGCGAACAGGCCGCGCGGACGCTTCTGAATGAACAGGATGACGGCGACCAGGATCAGGATCTTGCCCAGCACGGCGCCGGCGTAGGGCTCCAGGAACTTGTTGGCGATGCCGAGCGTCATGGCGCCGAACAGCGTGCCCCAGAGGTTGCCGACACCGCCGAACACCACCACCAGGAAGCTGTCGATGATGTAGGACTGGCCGAGGTTGGGGCTGACATTGTCGATCTGGCTGAGCGCCACGCCGCCCATGCCGGCGATTGCAGAGCCCAGGCCGAAGGTCATCGCGTCGACCCAGCCGGAGCGGATGCCGACCGCGTTGGCCATGCGGCGGTTCTGCGTCACCGCGCGCATCTGCAGCCCGAAGGACGTGTACTTGATGACGAGCAGCAGCGCGACGAACACCAATGCGGCGAACACCACGATGGCGATGCGGTTGGATGTCAGCAGCAACCCGCCGATCTCCACCGTCCCGCTCATCCAGCTCGGCGTGCCGACCTCGCGATTGGTCGGCCCGAAGATCGACCGCACCATCTGCTGCAACACCAGCGACAGGCCCCAGGTCGCCAGCAGGGTCTCCAGCGGCCGGCCGTAGAGCCAGCGGATCACGCCGCGTTCCAGCGCCACGCCGAAGGCGCCGGCGACCAGGAAGGCGACGGGCACCGCGACGAACAGCGAATAGTCGAAGGCGCCGGGGAAGCTGGCCCGGAACACTTCCTGCACCACGTAGGTGCTGTAGGCGCCAAGCATCACCATCTCGCCGTGCGCCATGTTGATCACGCCCATCACGCCAAAGGTGATGGCCAGGCCGATGGCGGCCAGCAGCAGCACCGAGCCGAGCGAGATGCCGTACCAGATGTTCTGCGCCACGTCCCACAGCAGCAGCGCCTGCTCGATCCGCTCCACGCCTTCCGCGGCAGCAGTCGGCACCGCGCCCTCGCCGGACAGCGCCACTTCGCTGAGCTTGGAGGAGGCCTCGCGGTCGCTGCGCTCGACCAGCACCTCGATGGCCGCGAGCTTGTCGGCATCATCGGCATCGCTCGCCAGCACCGCGACGGCGCGCGCCTCGACGAAGGCCTGCTTCAGCGTCGCGTCCTGTTCGCGCTCGATTGCCTTGTCCAGCACCTCGATGGCCGACGGATCGCCGCTCTTGAACACCGCGTCGGCGGCTTCCGCGCGCACCTGCGGGTCCGGGCTCAAAAGGGTAAGCGCGCCCAGCGCGCCGCTGATCTCGCGTCGCAGCTTGTTGTTGACGCGGATCTTCTTGACCTCGCGACGGCCAGCCTCGCCGGCCGCCTCGCCGGTAACAGGATCGAAAAGCTTGTAGTTGCGGCCGTCCTTCTCGGCGATGAACACCGCGCCGTCGGCCTTGCGGAAGAACAGGTTGCCTTCGCCAAGCGCCTCCAGCGCCCGCGCCGCGCGCGCATCGCCGAGTTCGGCCAGGGCCGCGATCGACGCCGCCCGCTCCTTGAACTTGCCCTCCGCCAGCGCCGCGATGCCTGCGTTCAGCGCCTCGTCGTCGGCCCGCGCCGCCGGCGCCGCGACGACGCAGAAGGCACACCAGGCCAGCAGAATTACGAGGTTCAGGAGACGCATGTCGGTTTCCGGCGGGAGAGGTAGGTCGGGGGCGGGCAGAGGAGCCCGGCCCGCCCCCGTCTTCTGGATCAGCAGTCGGACGTCGTTACGACGCCTGGCCGCTGCACTTGCCGGTCTTCGTGTTGAAGTTGCCGCAGTTCATCGGCTTGCGCCAATCGGAGATCAGGTCCTTGGAGTCCGGCAGATAGTCGGACCACTCGTCACCGACCACCAGGCCCGGGGTCTCCCAGACGATCTCGAACTGGCCGTCCGCCTGCACTTCGCCGATCAGGACCGGCTTGGTGATGTGGTGGTTCGGCATCATCGTCGAGTAGCCGCCGGACAGGTTCGGCACCGAGACACCGATGATCGAGTCGATCACCGCGTCAGTGTCCGTGGTACCGGCCTTCTCGACCGCCTTGACCCACATGTTGAAGCCGATCACGTGGGCCTCCATCGGGTCGTTCGAGACGCGCTTGTCGTTCTTGGTGAACGCCTGCCACTTCTCGATGAACTCGGCGTTCTCGTCGGTGTCGACCGACATGAAGTAGTTCCACGCCGCCAAGTGACCGACCAGCGGGCCGGTGTCGATGCCGGCCAGCTCTTCCTCGCCGACGGAGAAGGCCACGACCGGGATGTCCTCGGCCTTGATGCCCTGGTTCGCCAGCTCCTTGTAGAACGGTACGTTGGCGTCGCCGTTGATGGTGGAGACCACAGCGGTCTTCTTGCCGGCCGAGCCGAACTTCTTGATCTCGGCGACGATCGACTGCCAGTCGGCATGACCGAACGGCGTGTAGTTGATCATGATGTCTTCGGCGGCCACGCCCTTCGACTTCAGGTAAGTCTCCAGGATCTTGTTCGTGGTCCGCGGATAGACGTAGTCGGTACCCGCCAGGACCCAGCGCTCGACGCCTTCGTTCTCGGCCAGGTAGTCGACCGCCGGGATCGCCTGCTGGTTCGGCGCGGCACCGGTGTAGAACACATTGCGTTCGCTTTCCTCACCCTCGTACTGCACCGGGTAGA
>CAZVLI010000435.1:0-4231 GCA_964627965.1 uncultured Rhodospirillales bacterium | reverse complement strand
CGCCACCTCCTGGTGAGGCATGGTGGCGTGCTTGGCGAAGTAGTCGAGAAACGTGCTGCGAATGTCGTTCGCCGTCTGCATGGCGTCTTCTCGTACTAATCCAGCCTGTATAAGGGGCCGCGCGAACCTATCGCCGCCCCCCGAGCAAGTCCAGTGGACCCGGTTTCGCCGGCAACGCTAGCATGTAGGGGAAAGAAAACGAGGAAACGCCAACGATGGATGCCAGCACCACGCCCGTTCTGATCGGCGCCGCCCAGATCACCCAGCGCGAGCCGGACCCGCGCCAGGCCCGCGGGCCGATGCATCTGATGGTCGACGTCAGCCGCGCCGCCGCCGAGGGCGCTGGCGCCGGCCAGCCGCTGATCGAGGCGCTGGACGCCATCGTCGCCATCCGCAGCTTCTCCGACACCTCCTGGCGCTTCACCTCGCCGTTCGGCGGGCCGACCAACGCGCCAAAGTCGCTGGCCCAGCACCTCGGCGCCGCCAACGCGAAGAAGCTGGTCTACACCTGGCCCGGCGGGAACATGCCGCAGTGGTCGGTGAACAGGCTCTGCCAGATGATCACTGACGGCGAGATCGGCGCCGCGCTAGTGGTCGGCGGCGAGGCGCTGGCGACGCAGAAGGCGGCCCAGCGCCAGAAGGTCGAACTCGACTGGCACGAGGACGCCGGCGGCACGCCGGAGCACTGGGGCGTGGAGACGCGCGGCTGGAACGACATCGAGGACGCCCACCGCATGGGTGCGGCGATCTACATGTACCCGCTGCTGGAGAATGCGCTGCGCGGCCATCTCGGCCAGACCATCGACGAGCATGCGATGGTGATGGGCAAGCTGTTCGCCCGCTTCGCCGAGGTCGCGGCCGCCAACCCCTTGGCCGACCGCCGCGATGGCTTCACGGCCGAGCAGATCGCCACGCTGGGCCCGGACAACCCGTACATCGGCTTCCCCTACACCAAACTGATGAACTCCAACGCCTTCATCGACCAGGCGGCGGCGGTGATCGTGGCGTCGCTGGAAACCGCGCGCCGGCTCGGGGTGCCGGAGGACAAGATCGTCTACCTGCACGGCTGCGCCGACGCGCACGACATCTGGTTCATGAGCGACCGCATCGACTACTACAGCTCCAAGGCGATGCCGGTGGTCTACGGCGCGGCGATGGAGATGGCCGGCGTCGGCATCGACGACATCGACCACTTCGACCTCTATTCGTGCTTCCCCTCGGCGGTGCAGGTCGGTTGCACCTCGCTGGGCCTGAGCCAGGACGACCCGCGCGGCCTCACGGTGACCGGCGGCCTGCCCTACTTCGGCGGCCCCGGGAACAACTATGTCACCCACTCCATCGCCGAGATGATGCAGGTCGTGCGCAAGACACCTGGCTCGAAGGGGCTGGTGACGGCCAACGGCAACTACATCACCAAGCACGCCGCCGGCATCTACTCCACCGAGCCGGTCGAGAAGCCCTACGCACCGACGCCGGAGGAAACGCTGCAGGCCAAGCTGGATGCCATTCCCGGCAGCCCGCCGAAGACCGACCTGGCCAGCGGTCCGGCGACCATCGAGACCTACACGGTGATCCACGGCCGCGGTGGCGTGCCCGACTTCGGACTGGTGATCGGCCGACTGTCGGACGGCACGCGCTTCATGTCCAACACGCCTGACGACGAGGCGCTGCTGCGCGACATGACCGCGCGCGACTACCTCGGCGCCGCCGGCAAGGTCGCTAATGACGGTAAGCGCAACACCTTCACGCCGGACTGAGCCTTCGATCGTCACCCCGGACCTGATCCGGGGTCCATGTCCGCGCCGGGACTGACCGAGACGTTCGCTGCATCGACATGGATGCCGGCTCAAGGCCGGCATGACGCTCTCGTATTGACTAGCCGAGCACGGCGGCGACGACCGAAACCACCAGCAGCACGGCGAAGGTGATGTTGATGGCACGCCCCAGTCGCGGGCTCGACAGGTAGCGGGCAAAGGCGGCGCCGAACAGCATCCAGGTGTTGTTGATGATCACCACGAGGATGCTCAACGCGACGAACTTGACCACCGCGTCCGTCGTCAGGTCGGTCTCGATCACGGTCACCGACGAGAACACCGCGCCAATCGCGGCGTAGGCCTTCGGGTTGGCGATCGCCAGCAGGTAGCCCGGGATGAAGGACGGTGCCTTGCCGGCTTCGCCCCGGCTGGCCAGCGGCGGCGCGGTCGCGATCTTCCACGCGAGGTAGAGGATGTAGGCCGCCGCCGCGACGGTGATCACCGGCAGCGCGCCGGGCACCGCGAAGACCACGCCGGTGACGCCCGTCGCGACGATCAACAGCACGGTCGTCGTACCGGCGCAGATGCCTGCCACATAGGGAACACCGCGCGCGGCGCCGTAGGCCGAGCCAACCGCCGCCGACGACAGGGTCGCCGGTCCTGGCGAGCCCATCAGCGGCAGCGCCGTCAGCAGCAGCACAATCAGGTTCTCGATCATGCGGATGTTCTAGCGCGGGGCCGAATGGGCGGTCTTGAACGATCCAGCACGCTTGACTCTTACCAATGTACCAAGATAACAACCACTCATGACAAGCGAGATCGTACGCGTGCAGACCGGCGTCCGGCTGGAGAAGCGCCTGCTCAAGGTGCTCAAGGGCCTGGCGGAACACCTCGACATGTCGCTGGGCGACCTGCTGGAGGGCGTGGCGCTGCACGCCTTCGAGAACAAGCCGCCCTTCTCGAAGGTCACCTTGCGAAAGATCGAGCAGTTGAAGAGCGTCTACGACCTTGACCTGACGGCAGCCGACAGTCACAGCCTGAAAGAACGGGACGAACAGCGATGACCCGGATCGCGATGGCGCTTGCCGATGCCTTCGAGGCACGCGAACTGGACCCGGGCGGTTTTCGCCACCGCGACCACGTCGTCGTCGCCTACGAGCTGCTGCGCCGCTACGACTTCGTGACGGCGACGGCGCGGTATGCGGACACGATCCGCGACCTGGCGACCAAGGCCGGCGTGCCGGAGAAGTTCAACGCCACCATCACCTTCGCGTTCATGAGCCTGATCGCCGAGCGCATGGCGACGACGGCCCACGACGGCGGCGAGGACTTCGTCGCACGCAATGGCGACCTGCTCGCGGCCGGTGTCCTCGATCAGTGGTACGCGCCGGAGCGCCTGCACTCGCCGCTGGCGCGCCGCGTCTTCCTGCTGCCTAACGAGCGGGCGTAGCGCCTACAGCGCTTCCAGCCGGATCGGCAGACCTTCCTTCGGCTTCGGGATCGGGATGCGCAGCCAGGTCGGCTCGTGCCCTTCCGGCAGCACCAGGCGGAAGCGCCGCAGGAGCTGGAAAGTGAACGCCTTCATCTGCAGTCCGGCAAAGTGCATGCCCAGGCACTTGTGCGCGCCGCCGCCGTAGGGTGACCAGGCGAAGCGGTGCGCCTTGTCCTCCGCCCGGTTCGACAGGAACCGGGCCGGATCGAAGTTCTCCGGATCGGTCCAGATTTCGGGATCGCGCATCACCAGGCCGGGATGCACGACGATGCCCGTCCCGGCGGGAATGTCGTACCCGCCCCACTGGAAGTCGCGCAGCGCGCGACGCGGCAGGAACGGCACCGGCGGAAGGAAGCGCAAAGCCTCACGGAAGGTCGCGTCGGTCAGCTCCATCTTCTCCGGCACGCCGTCCTCGGCGCGTTCGCCACCGATCTCGACGATCTCCTGGCGCAACCGCTCCTGCCACTCCGGGAAGGCGGCCAGCGCCCAGGCCATCGTCGTCACCGAACTGGTGGTCGTGTCGTGCGCCGCCATCAGCAGGAAGTTCATGTGATCGACGATCTCGGCGTCGGTCAGCCGCTCGCCGTCTTCCGATTCCGCGCGGCAGAGCTGGGAGAACATGTCCTCCGCATCGCCGTCGCGCCGCGCCGGGATCAGCTCGGCGAAGGTCTCGGTAAGGAACTGGCGGGCATTGACGCCGCGGCGCATGGCGGTGAACGGCAGCGGCTTGCGGATCGGCGCCACGGCGGCGGCGACCTCGTCGGCGAAGGCCTGGTTCAGCGCGCGGGCCTGGTCGCCCATGTCGAGGCCCAGGAACACCGAGGCGCCGAGGTTCAGCGTGAGCTGCTTGATCGCCGGGTAGAAGTGGAACGACGGGTTCTGGCCCCACTGGTCCAGTTCCAGCGCGATGCCGTCGTCCATGCGCCGCAAGTAGGCGCGCATCGCCGCCGCCTTGGACGCCACCCACATGATGCCGCGGTGATCC
>CAZVLI010000434.1:0-4243 GCA_964627965.1 uncultured Rhodospirillales bacterium | reverse complement strand
ACCGGGCTCTACGGCTATGGCGACGTCGCCGGCTTGCCGGCGCTGCGGACGGCGCTGGCCGACTACCTGCGCGTGGCGCGCGGCATGACCGTGGCGGCCGACGACGTCGTGGTGCTGTCGAGCACCTGGCAGGCGCTGGACATCGCGCTGCGGCTGGCGGGCGATACCGGCGACCGTGCCTGGCTGGAGAACCCCGGGCCGGAGCAGGTCCACGCCGTGGTCCGCGCGGCCGGTATGAACCCGGTCTCGGTGCCGACCAACGCCGACGGACTGGTGGTCGCGGAGGGCGAGAAGCGGGCGGCCGACGCGCGGCTCGCCATCGTCAACCCGTCGCACCAGTTCTCCACCGGCGGGGTGATGAGTCTGGCCCGTCGCGAGGCGCTGCTCGCGTGGGCGCGACGCACGCAGGCGCTGGTGGTCGAGAACGACTACGAGTGCGAGTTTCGCTATGACGACCGGCCGCTGACGCCGCTGCACGCGCTGGATGGCGGGGCAGGGGTGCTGTACCTCGGCACCTTCTCCAACATCCTGGGGCCTGGCCTGCGCCTGGCCTACGCGGTGGTGCCGCCAGGTCTCCGCACCGCCTTCCTGGCGGCCAAGCAGGTGGTCTCCGGCCACACGGCCCTGTTCAACCAGGCGGTGCTGGCCGACTTCATCGGCGAGGGCTACCTGGTCAGCCACATTCGTCGCTTGCGCGATGCCTATGGCGAACGTCGGCGGGCGCTGATGCAGGCATTGACCGCGCAGCTCGGCAGTCGCGCCACGCTGCACGCGACGGGCCGGGGCACGAGCCTGATCCTGGAGCTGCACGACGACCAGGCCGCGCGCATTTCGCGTGCCGCCGCGGCGCAGGGTGTGGCGGTGAAGCCGCTCGACGCGTACTACCAGGCCGGCGCGGACCTGAATGCGCTGGTGCTGGGCTATGCGGCGGTGACCGAGGCGGAAGTGCCGCGCGCCGTGGCCAGGCTGAAGGCGGCGTTCGAGCGGGCATAGGGCGGCGCCCGCGACGCGCCTAGCCGTAGTTGCCGAATATATGGCAACTCCCTAAGCTTCCGCCCGGAACCTGTAAATACTTGGGGGCGCTGGCCAGTGGGGGGCTGCTGGCACACAAGGTTCCGCATTCCACGTAGCTGAGACCGTCGGCCGGCGCCTTGAGTAGCCAAACTCAAGAACGGGAGGACACGATGCAGCAAACGGAACCAAGCGGTTTCCAGGACCTGACGACGCCTGGCGAGACCAAGCCGTCCGCGCCGAAGGGCATGGACCGGCGCAGCTTCCTGGCGGCGGCGACCGCGCTGGCCGGGATCACCGCGATGAGCGGCACCGCCTTCGCGCGCAACTTCGGGCCGGACGCCGAGCCGGTGCGCTATCCCGAGCCGGACGTGGTGCCGCTCGACAAGCGCTTCAAGTACAAGCTCGGCAACACCCCGATCCAGCGGCTCTATCGCGGCACCCTGTGGGCCGAGGGCCCGGCCTGGAACGGTGTCGGGCGCTATCTGCTCTGGAGCGATATTCCGAACAACGAGCAGCTGCGCTGGATGGAGGAGGACGGCCACGTCGGTCGTCAGTTCCGCTATCCCTCCGGCAACTCGAACGGCAACACCTTCGACTTCCAGGGCCGCCAGATCGCCTGCGAGCACGGCAACCGGCGCGTGGTGCGCTACGAATGGGATGGCTCGATCACGGTGCTGGCCGACTCCGCCAATGGCGAGAAGCTGAACGCGCCGAACGATGCCGTCGTGCATCCCGACGACGGCGCCATCTGGTTCACCGATCCGGGCTACGGCAGCCTGATGAACTACGAGGGGACCCGGTTCAACACCGGCTCGCCGCAACCGTTCCAGAAGGAAGCCATCTACCGGATCGACGCGCAGACGGGGCAGCTCGCGAAGGTCGCCGACGAGCCGTACAAGCCGAACGGCCTGTGCTTCTCACCCGACTACAGGACGCTCTACGTCGCGGACACCGGCGCTTCGCACTATGCCGAAGCCAAACCGGTGATCTGGGCCTATGACGTCGACGGCGGGACGCTGAAGAACGCGCGGACCTTCTGCAGCATGGAGATGGACGGCAAGTTCGGCTTCGCCGACGGCATCCGCGCCGACGAGGACGGCAACATCTGGGCCAGCGCCGGCTGGGTCGGCGACGGCTACGACGGCGTGCACATCTTCGCGCCGGACGGCGACCGTATCGGCCAGATCAAGCTGCCGGAGATCTGTTCCAACGTGTGCTTCGGCGGCAGCAAGCGTAACCGGCTGTTCATGACCGGCAGCCAGTCGCTCTACGCCGTGTACGTCGAAACGCGCGGCGCGCACATCACCTGAAGCGATCGGGCCGCGGGGGCAAGAACGCCCTCGCGGCCCGATCAACCACCGCAGCTGTTGAGTTGCCAGGCGGCGCGGCCTACGCGGCCGAGACCGACGACGTATCCGTCGACCGCTCCATACCCGGCAGCGTATCCGCGAGGTAGCGCGTTGCCGCCGCGACGCCGCTGCCGGCGAGCGGGACGCCGAGCTGCATCAGCGTGGCTTCGACGCCGCCCAGGGCGCCGATCACCATCGGGTCATTCAGGTCGCCCATGTGGCCGATGCGGAAGGCCTTGCCCGATAGCTTGGCCAGGCCGCCACCAAGGCTGACGTCGAAATGCTCGCGGGCGAAGCGGCGTACTTCCTCGCCGTCCAAATTCTCCGGCGTGAGGATGGTGGTGACGGAGACGGCGCGTTCGGACGGTTCCACGGCGTTGAAGCGCACGCCGTCCGGCCGGCTCCAGGCCTCGACGGCGGTGTGCACGGCGGCCGACAGCCGCTTGTGGCGGGCGGCGATGGCGTCCAAACCCTCCTCGGCGATCATGTCCAGCGCCTCGCGCAGGCCGTAGACCAGGTGGATCGGCGCGGTGCCGCAGAAGCGGATGTAGTTGTTCTCGGTGAAGCGCTCGGCCCAGTTCCAGTAGCTGCGCGAGATGCCGGCCGACTGGCTGGCCTTCATCGCCTTCTCCGACACGGCGGTGAAGGCAACGCCGGGCGGGCACATGATGCCCTTCTGCGAGGCGCCGACGGCAACGTCCACACCCCATTCGTCCATGCGGAACTCGGCGCAGGCCAGCGAGGCGATGGTGTCGACCAGATAGAGGCAGGGATGGCTGGTCGCATCGATGGCGCGGCGGCAGGCGGCGACGTCCGACGACGTCGAGGTCGCCGTGTCGACGTGGACCAGCATCACCGCACGGATCTCGTGGTTCTTGTCCTCGGCGAGGCGCGCTTCGAGCGCGGCCGGATCGACGGCACGGCGCCAGTCGCCGGGCAGGGTCTCGACGATCACGCCCAGGCTCTCGGCCATCTTGCCCCAGTTGGTGGAGAAGTTGCCGGTCTCGGGCACCAGCACCTTGTCGCCGGGCGACAGCGTGTTGGCGAGCGCGGCCTCCCAGGCGCCATGGCCGGAGGACGAGTAGAGGAACACCGTGCCCTCGGTCCGGAATACCGGCTTCAGGTCGGCGAAGCACGAGCGCGAGATCGCGACGAATTCCGGCGCCATGAAGTCCACGGCGGGGCGGTTCATCGCGCGCAGGATGCGCTCGGGAATGTTGGTCGGTCCGGGCGTGTGCAGGAAGTTGCGCCCGCGCTTGATCGAGGTCGTCATGAGCTGGCTCTTATCCGAGATTCCTGGCGTTTCTAGGGCAAAGCGGCGGCGGTGAAAAGGCCACCGGCGATTGTCGCCGCGCCGACCAGCGTCTACCGTCGGACAACATGGTTAACAAGGGCTAAGGGGCTGGTTATGGCGGGCGATCTCTGGCGGCTGGGCGCTGCGGAAACGGCGGCGGCGGTGCGCGATGGCGAGGCCAGCGCGGTCGATGTGGCGAAGGCGCACCTGGACCGGCTGGAACAGGTCAATCCGGCGATCAACGCCGTCACGGTGACGCTAGCCGACGAGGCGCTCGCGGCGGCGGAAGCCGTCGACAAGGCGCGCGCGGCGGGCGAGGCGCTCGGCCCTCTGGCCGGCGTGCCGGTGACCGTCAAGGAGAATGTCGACCAGGTCGGGCAGGCGACGACGAACGGCTTGCCGGCGCTGTCCAATCACAAAGCCTTGGAGGATGCGCCGGCGGTTTCGAACCTGCGCAAGGCCGGTGCGGTCATTCTCGGACGCACCAACACGCCGGAGTTTTCGGTGCGCTGGCATACCGACAACCCGCTGCGCGGCGCCACCCGGAACCCGTACCCGGGCTCGGCGACCAGGAAACCCGAGTCGA
>CAZVLI010000433.1:0-4253 GCA_964627965.1 uncultured Rhodospirillales bacterium | reverse complement strand
CGAACGGCTTGTAGAAGTACAGGAAGATCAGGACGATGATGAAGACAAGGAAGCCCACCAGGGTCCAGAACCAGCGCCAGCCACTCATCGTCGTTACGCCCCTCTCGCCCGTTCGGGCCCGTTTCTTCCCTCGTCCGGCCCCAGCCTAAGCCGCCGCCGGGATCGCCACCAGCAGCAACACGCCGTAGGCCACGAAAAACACCAGATCCTTCGCCGCCGCGACGCCCGAACGCGCCTCTGTACGCCAGACGATGGCGGCGATGATCTCAAGCACGAAGCCGATGATCGCCAGCACGAAGAACGGCCATACCGTCTCCCACCAGTCGATCACCGCGTCTTCAGGCACCTCGATGCCCTGCACGTAGCGCCACAGCAGCAGCCCCATCGGCAGCAGGCCAAGATAGATGTGCGCCAGCAGAAAGCGGAACCGCGTCTGCTTGCGGTCGACAAGCCAGAACGCGACGAAGAACACCGCGATCCCAAGCAGGTCGAAGAAAAAGGCGGCGTAGTTTTCCGCACTCGCCGCCTGCCGCAAGTTTAGGTACGCCAGCACCTGCAGGAAGACGAAGCCGTCGCAGAACAGCCACTCCGAAAAGCCGTCGGTGCCGGACTTCGGGTTCCAGGCGCGACTGGCCTTGTCGACCAGCAAGACCAGTGTCAGCGCCAGCGCCGCCGGATAGATCAGGTCGCGCATCAGCGCGTACTGCAGCGCGCTGTCGAGGTAGGTCCAGGCCAGCAGGAGCAGCATGACCGCGAGCAGCAGCAAACCGAGCAGGCGCACCGCGGACGGCGGCTTGACCGCTTCGCCCGGCGCCTCGGCGACGGCTGCCGCCGCGGCGACCGGTGGCGCCAGAGTCCGGCGATTGGCCCGGACCAGCGCCACGATCAGGAAAATGACGAGGCCGGCGATTGCCAGCGCCAGCATGACCAGGAAGAAGATCAGCGAACGGTCGTCCGCGCGCCAGTCTGTGCCCGGCAGGCCATCGCCGGCCATGCGCCAGACGAAGGCGGCGCCGATCACCAGCAGCAGGACGACAGCGGCCAGGAACTGCCCCCAGGGTACCGGCGGCTGTGGCGCCGGGCCGCGCACGCGTGCCGGCGTCGCCGCCTGCCGCTTCTGACCGCCGATCAGCAGCACCAGGAAGGCGAGCACCGCGACGACGGCCACCGCCGCCATCGCCTGCAGGAAGGCGACCGCCTGACTATCCAACCGGCCGCTCCGCCGTCACTGGTCTACGTACCGCCGCTCAGTCGTCGCCGCCGGCGGCGCCGGCAAAGCGACCATGGCCTTCGGCGAGCACGCGCTCCGCGCAACGCCGCAGGCTGTCGTCGGCCGCCTGCTGCAGGCGGCTGCCCAGCGTGCCCGTGCCGCCGCCGTTGATGCGACCGGTCTCGCGCGCCACCGAGCCGTTGGCCTTGAGCTGGCCATGAACCTCGACGGTCTGACCGATGATCGAGTGGCGCAGAATGTCGAAGCTCCACTCCTCGCCGAAGCTCGCCTTGAGGCGCTGCACCACCGCGTCGAGATCGTCGTTGGCAGCGGCCGCGACCGGCGCCGGGGCGCTGGTCGTCGGCGCCTTGTCGGCCGGCTTCGGCGTCGGTGCCACCTTCGGCCGCTCGTCGTTGGCAGCATCGATGACGGGCGTGACGATCATGTCGGCGTAGGGTCGCGTCGATGAGCGCATCTGCGCCCTGAGCGCGTCGGTCGCGGCCTGGTCCACGACTTCCTCGTCGAGATCGACGATGACGCCATAGGCCTCGCGCGCGTAGTCCTCGGTGCAAAAGCCGTCCAGCACGTCATCGAGTACCTGCTCCGCCGGCCGCTCCAGCGGGTCGCCGTAGCCGCCGCCGCACGGACCGTAGAAGGCGTGCACGTCGTCGGGCTGGACCTTGATGGCGGAGAACTTGGCCCAGATATCCCGCCGCGTCCCGTCGGGATCGCCGCTGTTGTAGAGCTCGACGCGGCCGACCTGCCCCGGTGTGCCGCCGAAGGCCCCCCAGGGCACGTCGTGGTGACGCTCGTTCTCGTGGGTGATGAAGCCCTGGCCGAGCATCCGCTGCGCCTTCACGACGCCGATGCCGCCGCGGAACTTGCCGGCACCCGGCATCACGTCGTCGCGCAACTCATAGCGATCGCAGATCATCGGCAAGTGCATCGCCAGATCCTCGATCGGGTTGTTGCGCGTGTTGCACATGAGGTTGTCGATCGAGTCCGGTCCGTCGGAGCGCGGCCGGCCGCCATAGGCGCCCTCGTTGACCTCGAGGAACACCCAGTAGTCACCTTCCGGGCGAATGCCGGAATAGGACGCGAAGCTGAGGCTGGCCGACGAGCCGGCGATCACCGCGTTCGGCAGCACCGGCGCCAGCGCCTTGTACATCAGGTCGATCATCCGGTTGCACTGGGTAAAGCGCGCCTCGGCCGCGGCCGGGAACTTCGGATTGAAGATCGAGCCCAGCGGCGCGATCACGTTGACGGGCCGGAACGAGCCCTGGTTCGACGGCACCGTGACTTCCGAGGTATGCGCGTCCAGCAGCAGCGACCGCACGGCACAGAAGCAGGCGACCTTGGTCGAGCCCTCGAACGGCACGTTGAAGCCGGTCTCGACCTGATCGGCCGAACCGGTCAGGTCGACTTCGATACTGTCGCCCTTCACCCGCACGCAGACCTTCACCGGCAGGCGCACGTCGCGGTTCTTGCCGTCGTCGTCCAGGAAACCCTCGGCGCGGTACTCGCCGTCCGGGATCTCCTCGATACGCTGGCGCAGCACCCGCTCGGTGTAGTCCATGAGCTGGTTGGTCGCGGTCAGCACATCGTCCTTGCCGTAGCGGTCCAGCAGTTCCTTGAACCGGCGCACGCCCAGGCGGGCCGACGCGATCTGTGCGTCCAGGTCGTCGCAAAGCTGGCGCGAGGCCCGGCTGTTGCGACGGATGAACTCCCACATCGCCTCGTTGCGCTCGCCGCGCTGGTAGAGCTTCGTCCCGGCGAACAGCATGCCCTCGGCATAGACATCGGGGATGTCGATGATCAGGCCAGGCGTCGCCGCGCCGATGTCGACGTGGTGCGCGGTGTTGGCGGAGAAGCCGACCAGCTCCCCGTCGTGGAAGATCGGGATGGCGATGGCGATGTCCGGCGAGTGGCTGGCGCCGTAGTAGGGATGGTTGTGGATGACGACGTCGCCATCCTCCCACTTGCCGCCCTGCAGACTCTCCTGGATGCCGTGCAGGTAGCCTGGGATCGAGCCGATGTGCAGCGGCGTCGATTCCGACTCGCACAGCGTGTTGAACTCGGTGTCGAACAGGCCGGCGCCGAGGTCCTGGCTCTCGCGGATGATCGAGGAGAAGGACATGCGGTAGAGCACGTGCCCCATCTCCTCCGCGATGGTGTCCAGCGCGCCGGAAATCACCTGCAAGGTGATCGGATCGAGTTCGCGGGTCGCCATGTCTCGCTCTCCCTGCCTCAGGCCGTGCGGTGCACGAACATGTTGCCGTAGTCGCTGACGTCCGCCACATAGCCGGGCGGCACAAGCGTGGTCGAGTTGTGTTGAATGATGATCGCCGGGCCCGGCACCTTGTGGCCGGCGCCGAGTTGGCCACGATCGTAACGCGGCGTGTCCAGGGTCTGACCATCGTCGAAGGTCGTCGGGCGGCTGAACAGCACGGCGTGGTCGATGCCGGCACCATTGGCCTTATCGACCTGCGGCAATTGCAACGGGCGCACCTGCTCCGTGCCGATCACGCGCACGGTGATCAACTCCACCTCGCCGTCGTCGAAGTGGTAGCCGTAGTCCTGCCGGTGCCGGCTGTGGAAGTTGTCGATGATCGCCTTGGCGTTGGCCAACGTGACCGGACCGTCGGGGATCTCCGCGCGCAGTTCGAAACCCTGGCCGTGATAGCGGCACTCGGCGATACGCTGGAATCGCTGGCGGTCCGGCGGCACGCCGTCGCCTTCCAGGTCCTTGCGGCACTCGGCCTGCAATTCATCGAGCATATCGTTCATCGCCGCGACCGATGCCTCGGTGGCATTGGTGAGCGAGGCGATCATCGAGCGCGCATGCTCGTACTGCATGTCGGTCTGCAACAGGCCCATCGCGGCGGTGATCCCGGGCGCGACCGGCACCAGCACATCGCGGGCATAGATCGCCTCGGCCAGCGCGACACCATGCAGCGGGCCGGCGCCACCGAACGGCACCAGCGAGAACTCGCGCGCATCGACCCAATTTCCCTCGCCTTGCTCATTGGCTTCCTTTTTCCAG
>CAZVLI010000432.1:0-4254 GCA_964627965.1 uncultured Rhodospirillales bacterium | reverse complement strand
GGTGGCGACGGTGGAGCCGTGGACGAGGTCGGTGACCTCGGCCAGCGCGATCTCCGCGGCGGCGATGGCGGCCAGCGCACCCTCGTCCGGCGACGACGGCGTCGACGGCACCTTGGAGATCGTCACCCGGTCGCCGTCGATCGCCACCAGGTCGGTAAAGGTTCCGCCCACTTCCACGCCAACACGCATGTCCGCCCTCTCGTCTGTCTCGCGCTACTATAGCCGCAGCGTGGAGGATTCCAGATGAGTGACGACGACCTGCCCGGCCTGTTCGGCGGCCTGACCAACTATGGCGACGCGGATTTCGCGCGCTACCTGCGGCGATCCTTCGCGCGTTCGATGGGTTTCTCATCGGAGATGCTGGAGAAGCCGGTGATCGGCATCGCCGACACCACGAGCGGGTTCAACAACTGCCATCGCGGCGTGCCGGAGCTGGTCGAGGCGGTGAAGCGCGGTGTGCTGGCGTCCGGCGGGCTGCCGCTGCCCTTCCCGACCATCTCGCTGGGCGAGACCTTCCTGAACCCGACGTCGCTGATGTTTCGCAACCTGATGGCGATGGACACGGAGGAAATGATCCGGGCCCAGCCGATGGACGCCGTGGTGCTGATCGGCGGCTGCGACAAGACCGTGCCGGCGCAGCTCATGGCCGCCGTGTCGGCCGACAAGCCGGCGGTGCAGTTGCTGACCGGACCGATGCTGACGCACACGCTGAAGGGCGAACGGCTCGGCGCCTGCACCGACTGCCGCCGCTTCTGGGCCAAGTTCCGCGCCGGCGAGATCGACGAGCCCGGCATCCGCGAGATCGAGAGCGGGCTGGCCACCACCGCCGGCACCTGCGCGGTGATGGGCACGGCGTCGACCATGGCCTGTATCGCCGAGACACTGGGGCTGGCGCTCCCGGGCACGGCGGCGATCCCCGCTGTCCACGCCGACCGGTTGCGCGCCGCCGAAGCCTCGGGCGTGGCGGCGATGGCGGCGGCGCGCGCGGCTCGCAAGCCATCCGCGCTGATCACCGAGCGTTCGATCGAGAACGCGTTGACCGTGCTGCTGGCGCTGGGCGGGTCGACCAACGCCGTGCTGCATCTGGCCGCCATCGCCGGACGCGCCGGCATCGAACTGTCACTGACCAGGTTGAACGAGCTGTCGGAGCGGACGCCCGTGCTGGTCGATCTGAAGCCGTCGGGCGACCACTACATGGAGGACCTGTTCGTCGCCGGCGGCCTCGGCGCGATGCTGCGCGAGCTGAAGCCGCTGCTGCATCTCGATTGCCTCACCGTGACCGGCGATACCCTGGAGCAGCGGCTTGCCACCGACGACCCATATGTCGACCATTCGGTGATCCGACGCTTCGACGAGCCGTTCGATCCCACCGGCGGCATCCTGGCGCTGTTCGGTTCGCTGGCACCGGGCGGCGCGATCATCAAGCGATCGGCCGCCGACGCCAGCCTGTTCGAGCGCGAGGCCCGCGCCGTCGTGTTCAGCTCACCGGAGGATCTGGCAGCGCGGCTCGACTCGCCGGACCTGGACGTCACCCCCGACGACGTGCTGGTGCTACAGAATGCCGGCCCGACCAGCCCGTCGGGCATGCCGGAGGCCGGCTACCTGCCGATCCCGAAGAAGCTGGCGGCCAAGGGCGTGAAGGACATGCTGCGTATCTCCGACGCACGGATGAGCGGCACCGCCTTCGGCACCGTGGTCCTGCATGTCACGCCGGACGCGGCGAGCGGCGGCCCGCTGGCGCTGGTGCGCGACGGCGACCGGATCAAGATCTCGGTGAAGGAGCGCCGGTTGGACCTGCTGGTCGCGAACGACGAGCTGGGCCGGCGCCGCGAGGCCCTGCCCCCACCACCGCCGCCACCGTCACGCGGCTACCGCAAGCTCTATTACGACCACGTGCTGCAAGCCGACCGCGGCGCCGACTTCGACTTCCTCGCCGCGCCCTAGCGGTCGCGGTTGCCGAAGTTGTTGAAGAAGTTGTTGACGCCGCTGCCGCCGCTGTTGCTGTTCCGCGGCTGCTGCTGCTGAGCGGTCGGGGCTGGCGTCGGCACCGTGCCGGCGACCCGCATCATCAGCGACTGCGCCGCCTGCGAGGCCGCACGCTGCAGCGCCGCGCCGACGACCTGGCCCGACGGCGTACCGACGGCGACCTTCTCCTGCACGACGCCGCGCTCGATGGTGGTCCGCCCGGTGTGGCGGTCGAGCGCACTCAGCATCACCTCGACATGATAGACGTCGATCGTGTTCGGCACGTTGGCGGTCATCGCCCGGCCGAGGTTGCCGAACACCGCGCGCGCCATCGCCGCGCCCTGCGCCTCGGGGTTTGCCATCGTGCGCTTGTTGACTTGACTGACGCGGCCCGAGACCACGACGTCGGCGTCGTTCATCTGCGACGACCCCAGAACCCGGGCATTCGGCAGGCTGGCCATGACACTGCGAACCGCGTCGGAGACGAAGCCCATCTCGGCGCCCTTGTTGTTGGCGACGCCCTGCAAGTAGATGCGGGTCACACCGATCTGGCGCGCCGGCGGGGCACCGCTCGGCATCGCCGCCATGGCCGACGACGTCGTGCTCGGCTGCGACGTTCGCGCCTGGCGCGAGCGCTGTTGTTGCTGCTCCAGCGTCGCCAGCCCCTGCGCCTCGGGCTGCACCAGCGTGCCGTAGATGTAGCCGAGTTCACGGCCGTCCCTGGCGATCAGGTACCATTCCTGACCCTGCACCTTGCCCAGCGCCGTGACGCGCGTGCCGACCGGCAGCGTGACCACCTTCGCGCCCCGGACCGACGGCTCGCTACGGACGTTGGAGTTCTTGATCGTGATGTAGGCCTCGTCCAGCGGCACCAGTGCCGGCCCGGTCTGCGTCGCCGGCGGCAAGGCCGCCATGCGCTGCTGTTGCCGCTGCGGCTGCTGCTGGATCGGCTGCTGCTGTTGCTGTGGTTGCTGCTGGTTCAGCGCCAGAGGCTGTGCCTGCAGCGGTTGCGCCTGCAACGCCTGCGACTGCTGCTGGACCGGTTGCTGCTGCTGTTGCTGCGGCGCCGGCTGCGCGGCGGCCGCGACCAGCTTCGGCCGCAGCGGCGGGCTGCCAGCCTGGTAGCGCGCGACCACGGTCTCGTCCTTGCCGGAGAAGGCCGGCTGCTGCTGCCGCCCGAACGTGCGCCGCGCCTTTCTGGACATGTTGCGGTTCAGGTAGGCGTTGACCTCCGACATGGTGATCTGGCCATCGCCGTTGCCGTAGCGCGAGCCATCAGCCTCGCCGTAAAGCGCGTTCAGCAGGTAGTTGGTGAACAGGCCATGCTGCGCGTCGCGGTCCCAGGACGCGATCTGGTCGGCCTGGCTGGCCGTCAGCACCGTGAGTTCGGCCGGCGCCACGGTCTTGCGCGCGGCCTGGAACACCGGCGACGCGTCGCGGAACAGCACGCCGCCGCCGCTGTCGCCGGAGAAGCATGCGTCCAGGTAGACCGTGATCGACTTCGCCTTCAGGCTCTTGAGGTTGGCGTAGAACTCGGCCAGCGGGTAGCCGGAGATCTCGGCCTTGTTCGGGTTGCCGTCGACCGGCAGGAGATAGCTGTTGCTGTCCTGCAGCCCCGGCACGCCGTGGCCGGAGTAGAACACCACGACGTCGGAGTTGCCGTTCGGCTCGATCCAGTCGCCGAGGATGCCGCCCTTGGAGAAGTGGGTCTCGAGCTGGTTCTTGGTCGCGTCCTTGAGGACGATCACGTTTTCCGGGTCGAAGCCCAGCACATCGACGACGAACTTCTTCATCGCATCGGCGTCGTTATGCGCGAACTCAACCGGCGCGACGTCGCTGTTGTAGTTCTTGTTGCCGATGATGATGGCGACGTCGTCGAACGTGTCGTCGTCGAGCGCCAGTGCCGGCGCGCCCAGGCCCGCGACGGCAAACATCGCGGTGGCGGTCATGGCGGCGATGGAACGAAGCGAAGCAAATGCATTGCGCATCATGCAGATCCCCTTGCCTCTGCATTGCGATCGGAGGGTCCAGCCCTTCCTTTTCCCATGTCCCTACTATGTCCCGATCAGGGACGTAGAACAAGGCCGAGGACGGGCCGGATAGCTCGCCCGGGAGTATGCGCGGGCGAGCCACCGTTTCCCGCACCCCGGGCCTTCACGGCTTGACCGCCCGCGGCGTCGCCCCTAGTTTCCGCCCCCTGCCGGCGCGCCCGTAGCTCAGTTGGTAGAGCAACTGACTTTTAATCAGTGGGTCACAGGTTCGAGTCCTGTCGGGCGTACCAAATTCCCG
>CAZVLI010000431.1:0-4268 GCA_964627965.1 uncultured Rhodospirillales bacterium | reverse complement strand
TATCGCTGGATCCTCGATCCGGCCAACGCCTCACCACGACGCGCCCTGCTCGACAACCCCGAACATCAGCCGCGGGTGGCGCTCCATCACGCCATCGAACAGCATCGTCGCCAGCGTCTGCATCGGCGGCACCGGGATCGCCATGTAGTCGACCGAACGGAAGTTCTCCGCGCCGCCGTGGAAGTCGGCGACGGGCGGACCGCCATTGACGAAATACGTCGGGTCGAGCAACCGGCCGCCGCCGCCGACGTGGAACACGATCGGCAGGCCGGCTTCCTCGGCCTGTGCCCAGACCGGATCGAGACCGATGTGGCTCGGGCTGTGGTTCTTCGGGCAGGCCGACGCGACCAGCAGCGCCTTGGCGCCGTCGCGAATCGCTTCCGCCGCAATCTCCTTCGCCAGATCGAAATCCGCCAGCGGCACGTAGCAGGTCGCCAGCAGGCGCGGGTCCACCGAGCAGAAGTCCAGCATCGCCCGGTTATGCGCACGCGCCATCTCCGCGATCAGCGCCAGGTCGTCGCCGTGTTCGACGTCGTTCAGCGGCGCGCTGACCATGGTGTTGAACACGAGCTGGGTGGCGAAGCCGAGCATATCCAGCGCGGCGCTCCGGTCGGCCTTGAGGAAGGAGCCGGTGGCGTCCCAGTTCTTGCGCATCATGATCTCGGCGGCATCGCGCGCACGGTATTCGGGGTCGGCATGCCGCCTGCGTGCCAGGTCGACCACGTTGTCCTCGCCGGGCAGCGAGAAGGTCACGTCGATTACGGGCAGGCGCTCGGCCCACGCCGCCGTCGTGTGGCGGCGCAAGAAGTCGGGGTCTTCCATGATGTGCGCGTCGGCGTCGTGGATCAGCGCGTTTTCGACGTAGGCCATGGTGCGGCGTTCTCCTTTTTCCGGCATGGTAACGCCAATTGCCCCGAACGTGGAGAAACCCCGGTCATGACCTCACGCGGCCCGAACGAGGCGTTGATCGGCAAGCCCGGCTCGCGCGCCGAACTGGCGACGCCGGCGCTGCTGATCGACTTGCCGGCGATGGAGCGCAACATCGCCGCGATGGCTGCCTTCGCCAAGGCCAACGGGGTGAACCTGCGGCCGCACGCGAAGACCCACAAGTCGGTCGAGATCGCCAGACGACAGATCGCCGCCGGCGCCGTCGGCCAGTGCTGCGCCACGCTGGGCGAGGCGGAAGCCATCGCCGGTGCCGGCATTCCCGGCGTGCTAATCACCTCGCCGGTGATCGGTGCCTCGAAGATCGAGCGGCTGATGAAGCTAAACGCCGTGGCCGACGGTCTGATGGTGGTCGCCGATAGTCCCGAGCACGTCGAGCAGCTCAGCCAGGCGGCCGGGGCGGCCGGCAAGCCGCTCACCGTCCTGCTCGACGTCGATGTCGGCACGCATCGGACCGGCGTCGCCGATGCGGCCGCCGGCCTGGCCGTGGCGGAGAAGATCGCCCGCTCCAATGCGCTGCGCTTCGGTGGCGTGCAGGCATATGCCGGCCACCTGCAGCATGTCGACGACTACGAGGCGAAGGCGCGCGCGATGGCCGAGCAGCGCGCCCGCCTTGCCGATCAGGCCGAACGCCTGACCGCCGCCGGTATCGACATCCCGCTGTTCACCGGCGTCGGTTCCGGGACGCACGAGATCGACGCGCTGAACGGCCCCTACACCGAATTGCAGGTCGGCTCCTACATCTTCTGGGACGTGCAATACGACAGCGTCGTCACCCGCGCTGACGGCGCTGCGCCATGGCAGGGCGCGCTGTTCGTCCAGCTCTCCGTGGTCAGCGCTTCGCACCCCATGCGCCCGACCACCGACGGCGGCTTCAAGCGGTTCGCCACCGACGGGCCGCCGCCGCGCATCGTCCGTGGCGCCCCGCCGGACAGCGAGTACCGCTTCCGCGGCGACGAGCATGGGATGGTGGTCCTGCCGGAGGGTGCCGATCCGCTGCCGCTCGGCGCCAAGGTCGAGTGCCTGACGCCGCACTGCGACCCGACCGTCAACCTCTACGACTGGTACCATGTGGTTGATGGCGACACCCTGGTCGACATCTGGCCGGTGGACGCGAGGGGCAAGTGACCAATCCCGGCGGCCTGACGAAGCAGTTCGACGGCCCGCTACCCGAGGCGGTCGACGTCGTCGTGATCGGCGCCGGCGTCGCCGGCACGGCGTCGGCCTACTTCCTGGCCAGGCGCGGCGTGAAGGTGCTGCTCGCCGAGAAGGGCGTGGTCGCGGCGGAACAATCGAGCCGCAACTGGGGCTGGGTGCGCCAGCAGGGCCGCGACTGGGCCGAGTTGCCGATCATGATGGAGGCGAACCGTATCTGGCGCGGCCTGGCCGAGGAGACTGGCGAAGACGGCCTGACCTTCATCGAGGCCGGCAACGTCACGCTGATCGCCGATCAGGCCGGGCTCGCGCGGGCCGAAGCCTTTCGCGAACTGTCGATGCGCCACCAGCTCGAAACCAGGATCCTGAGCCGCGAGGAGACGGCGCAGCGTTTCGGCGGTGTCGGTGGCGATTGGATCGCCGCGATGGAAACGCCGAGCGACGGCCGTGGTGAGCCCTTCGCCGCCGTTCCGGCGCTCGCCCGTGCGGCGCGCAATGCCGGCGCCGTCGTGATCGAGGATTGTGCGGTGCGCACGGTGGACCTCGCCGGGGGCCGCGTCGCCGGTGTGGTGACCGAGAAGGGAAGGGTACGCTGCGAGCGGGTGCTGCTCGCGGGCGGCGCGTGGTCGACGCACTTCGCGCACAATGCCGGCGTCGACCTGCCGCAGCTCGCGGTCCGTTCGACCGTGGCGCGCACCGAGCCGGCGCCCGACGCCTACGCCAACAACTTCGCGACGCCCGGCCTCTACCTGCGTCGGCGCGCCGATGGCGGCTACTCGGTCTCCAGCGGCGACCTGGCCGAGCACTACATCTCCCGTGCTTCCTTCCGCTACCTCACCAAGTTCACCAAGCTGCTGAAGGTGTCGGCCAAGGACGTGAAGCTGCATCTCGCCGCGCCGAAGGGCTATCCCGGCGCCTGGGGGGCGCCGACCCGCTGGTCCGCCGACGACGTCAGCCCATTCGAGCGCATGCGCATCCTCAATCCGGACCCGTCGCCCATTGTCGTGCGCCGCATCGAGGAACGTTTGCCGCAGCGCTTCCCGGCGTTGCAGGGGGTGAGGCTGGCGCAAGCCTGGGCCGGGATGATCGACGTCACGCCCGACGCCGTCCCGACCCTGGGCGAGAGCACCGAAGTCCCGGGTCTGTATATCGCGACGGGGCTCAGCGGTCATGGCTTCGGCATCGGTCCGGCGGTTGGCCGGATCATGGCCGACGTCATGTCCGGTCGCGATTCCGGCCACGATATCAATCGCTTCCGACCCAATCGGTTCTTCGACGGCAGCCCGATAGAGCCCGGCCCCTACTGAGCGCGGCCATCGACGTTCCAGGCACCGGCGCATGGCACGCCGGTTGCTCCCTCACACCTGAGTTTCCAATTCGCGAGGCCGATCTGTCTCGCAATGATACAGAAGACTTGGGTGATTCGATGAAGAAGTGGGTTGGTGCCATGGCCGTCGCGGCCATGGCGTTCATGACGACCGGCGGCACGCAGGCGATGTCGATCTCGGTCAGCGATCAGGGCATCTCGGCGGCGAATGCCGCGCGCGACGCATTCATCGCCGGCCTCGGCGATTTCGTCTCCGAGAGCTTCGAGGGCTTCTCGAACGGCCATATCGACGCCGGCACGACGGGCTGCGTTCCGGCGTGCAGCGACGGCGTGCTGAACACGACCGGGACCGGCGTGTTCACCGACAACGACCAGAGCGGCGACGAGAATGGCGGCGGCCTGGCCATCGGTCCGCAGGGCGCCGGCACCAACAACTTGCCCGGGCGCGACTCGTCGGAGGGTGACCACTGGCTCGACAGTGGCGACTCCGAAGACGTGCTGTGGACGTCGTACCTGCCACTGGGCGACAGCATCGGCTTCTACATCTACGACCCGAACGACCAGGGCGGCGACCTGATCGTCACCGCGACCGGCGGCGAGGTCGCGATCTACGACGACTTCCTGACCGGCAACACCAACGCGTTTCTGTACTACGTCTCGATCTTCGATCCCGACGGCATCGCCTCGATCCGGTTCCAGTCGCGCGACGGCCGCGACGGCGCCGGTCTGCGCGGCAATGACGGCTGGGGCATCGACGAGTTCACCGTCGGCAATGCCAGGCGGTTCACGATCGGCACCGCTGATGTTCCGGAGCCGGGCACCTTCGCATTGTTTGGGCTAG
>CAZVLI010000430.1:0-4289 GCA_964627965.1 uncultured Rhodospirillales bacterium | reverse complement strand
GCCGACAAATACGGTATCGACATAGTCGTTGATCTGCACGATCTCGACGTCGATGCCGTATTTGTCGGCCCATTTGTCCATGATGCCGGAATCCTGGATGTACCCCCACGGCATCCAGCCGACGTAGATCGACCAGCAGACCTTGAAGCTGGACTTCTGCTCGGCCGCGGCGCTTCCCGCGAACAGCGCCACGGCGGCGACCGCGGCTGCGATATGACGAATGATCATCTCCGGCACCCTCTCCTGTTGGCCGCGCGCGGCCGGCTTAAGGAGGTTTGCCGGAGCCACCAGGAAGCCGGCTCGCAGCGGCAAACCTGTGCAGTGATCTCCCGGGATTTTGGCCCGCCGTGTTTCCGACGGGATGTGCCCGCCGGAGTGCGTCTCTCGGACCAGCGCCACGAAGTTCGTGGCCGGAACCCTAGACGCGCTGCACAAACCGCAGGCAGCAAGTTCCATGCCAGCGTTAACCACGCGGGATGCGCCGACGGCGGTCGACTCGCGTGCACAAGAAAGAGGCAGATGCCTAAGTCGTGACGGTCGCCCCGTCGACCTGTCAGAATGGCGCGATCAACTGGGTGGAGAGAAAGCGTGGCACCGAAGATCGGATACCTTCTGCCGACGCGCGAGCGCGTGATGTCGGGCCAACACGAGACAGGACCGCTGCTGACGCTGGCCGAGAAGGCGGAAGCCTTGGGCTACGACTCGCTGTGGATCGGCGACTCGGTGACGGCGCGGCCGCGCCACGACCCGCTGACGTTGATGGCAGCCGTCGGTGCGCGCACCAAGCGACCGGAAATCGGTACCGCCGTCCTGCTGCCCGCCCTGCGCAATCCCTTCATCCTGGCGCAGCAGGTCGCGACCGCCGACCAGGTCAGCGAGGGCCGCATCATCCTCGGCGTCGGCGTCGCCACCGACGTGCCCAACATCCGCGCCGAATTCGCCGCCTGCGGCGTGCCGTTCGAGAAACGCGCCGGCCGCATGCTGGAGGGGCTGAAGCTCTGCCAGGCATTGTGGTCCGGCGAGACCGTGGACTGGGACGGTCGCTGGCAGGCCAAGGGCGTGACCCTCGGCCCGCTGCCGGCGCGCAAGGGCGGCCCGCCGATCTGGGGTGGCGGCGCCGCGCCCGCGCCGTTGACCCGCGCCGGCAAGCACTTCGACGGCTGGTTCCCCTCCACAGGCAACGCGGAGGAGTACGCCGCCGGCTTCGCCCAAGTGCAGGCGGCGGCCAAGGAAGCCGGCCGGCCCACCGACACCGTCACCGGTGCGATCTACCTGACACTGGCCATCGACGACGACGCGGAAAAGGCCGACGCGCTGATCCTGAAGTTCCTTGGCGAGTATTACGGCGCCCAGGCGGCGACGACGATGCGCAAGCGCCAGGCGCTCTACGCTGGGCCGGCCGACGGTATCGGGCCGTATCTGCAAGGCTTCGTCGATGCGGGCTGCTCGCACCTGGTGCTACGCTTCGCCGGCGACCACGATCGCCACTTGGAACTGTTCGCCAAGGCGCGGCAGTCGCTCGGCTGGTAATGCGGCGTCGGTGCGGTAGGATGCGGCATGTTCCCGTTGCCCACCCTTAGCCTGCCCTCATGAAATCCGCCGAATTCGATTACGTCCGCGTCGACACCGTCGAGGCGGCGTGCCGCGCGCTGGCCGACGCCAATGGCGACGGCAAGGTGATCGCCGGCGGTCAGACACTCGTACCGCTGATGGCGATGCGGCTGACCCGCCCGTCGCTGCTGGTCGACATCAACCGCATTGACGCCCTCAAGGGTGTCAGCGACGGCGATGTCGTCACCATCGCCGCCTGCACCCGCCACGAGGACGTGCGCCGAGATGTCGCCGTGCGCCAGCACCTGCCGCTGCTCGCCAAGGCCATCGGCTTCGTCGGCCACCAGCAGATTCGCAACCGCGGCACCATCGGCGGCAGCCTGGCCAACGCGGACCCGGCCGCCGAGATCGCGCTGGCCACGCTGATGCTGGACGCCGAGGTCGAGGCACAATCGCCAACCGGGACCCGGACCATCGCTCTGGTCGACTTCCTGCAGGGCGCGATGGAAACCGCACTGGCGGACGACGAAGTCCTCACGACAATCCGCTGTCCCAAGCGCGCCGGCGGCACCGGCTTCCAGGAGATCGCCCAGCGCCACGGCGACTTTGCACTGACCATCGCCGCCGCTCATGTCGAACTGAACGACGACGGAACCTGCGCCCGCATCGCGCTTGGCCTCGGCGGCGTCGAGGACCGTGCCATCCGCCTGCCGGAGATCGAGCAGCGCCTGACCGGCGGCGCCGTCGACGACCTCGGCAACCGATTGAAGGATGTCACCGACATGGTCGACCCGATGACCGACCAGCACGCCTCAGCCGCCTACCGCCGACGCATCGCCGGCCCGCTGCTGGCACGCGCCATCGAGGAAGCGGTCGCGGAGGCACACGCATGAGCCGCCACACCGTCACCCTGACCGTCAACGGCGAGACCCGCAGCGCGGAGACCGACGCGCGCACTACGTTGGTCGACTTCCTGCGCGACGAACTGCGCCTCACCGGCACGCACACCGGATGCGAGCACGGCGTCTGCGGCGCCTGCGCGGTGATCCTCGACGGCCGCCCGTCGCGATCTTGCCTGGTCTTCGCGGTGCAAGCCGACGGCGCCGAGATCACCACCGTGGAGGGACTGGCGCCATCGCCGGACTCGCTCGGCGTGCTGCAGGACTCGTTCTGGGAGGAGCACGCCCTGCAGTGCGGCTTCTGCACACCCGGCATGCTGATCGCCGCGCACGGCCTACTGGCCGAGAACCAGGAACCGAGCGACGAGGAGATCCGCGACGCCATCGGCGGCAACCTCTGCCGCTGCACAGGCTACAAGCAGATCGTCGACGCCATCCGGCTGGCGGCGGAACGCATGCGCAAGGCCAACGTTCGATGACCGACTTCCGCTACATCGGCAAGAAGCGCCGCCCGGCCGAGGACCGCCGCTTCCTGGCCGGCGCCGGCCGCTACATCGCCGACCTGGACCGGCCCGGCATGCTGCATGTCGCGCTGGTGCCTAGCCCCTACCCGGCCGCGACGATCACCAGCATAGACGCCAGCGCCGCGCTCGCCATGGACGGCGTCCATTTCGTGCTGAGCGGCGAGGAGTTGGCGGCCGCGACCAACCCGCTGATGATCGGCGTCGATGCGCCGAAGGCCGTGCGCTATCCGCTCGCGGTCGGCCGCGCGCGCTATGTCGGCGAGTGGGTCGTCGCCGTCGTCGCCGACACCCGCGCGCTGGCCGAGGATGCGGCCGAGCTGGTCGAGATCGACTACGACGAACTGCCGGCCGTGCACGATCCCGAGGAGGCGTTCGATCCGGCCTCGCCGCCGGTGCATCCCGACCACGGCTCCAACGTGCTGCTGCACAAGAACTTCGTCTGGGGTCCGGTCGAGGAGCGTTTCGCGGCCGCCTCGCACACGCTCGAATTCCGCGCACGCTGGCACCGCTCGGCGACCGTGCCGATCGAGACCTTCGGCGTGATCGCGGAGTGGAACCCGGCCACCGGCCTGCTCGACGTCTGGGCCTCGATCCAGATGCCGAAGTTCCCCGACCAGATCGCCAACGCACTGCGTATCCCGGGCAACGCGGTGCGCGTGCACTACGACGTCGACGTCGGCGGCAGCTACGGCGTGAAGCGAGGCATCAAACACGCGGTGCTCGTCGGCCACCTGACGCGGACCCTGGGCCGGCCGGTACGCCTGATCGAGGATCGACTGGAGAACATGCGCGGCGGCGACATGCAGGGCCCCGACCGCATCTTCGACATGGCCGTCGCCTTCGACGACGACGGCACGGTACAGGCCCTGAAGGTCCGTGCGCTGGATGACGTCGGCGCCTACACGGGCCGGGCGCCGCTGCAGCTCGGCAAGCCGATCGGCGCCATCGTCGGCCCCTACCGCATCGGCGCGGTCGCCTACGAGCCGATCAGCGTCACCACCAACAAGACCCCGCAGGAGGCCGTGCGCGGCTTCGGCCAGTCGCCGACGAACTTCGCGCTGGAGACCGCGATGGATCGGATCGCGCGCCATCTCGGCATGGACCGGCTGGAACTGCGCCGACGCAACCTGCTGCGCCACGACGAGTTCCCCTACACCATCCCGTCGGGCAGCACCTACGACAGCGGCGACTACCACACCGTGCTCGACAAGGCGCTGACGGCGGCCGGGTTCGACGACCTGATCGCACGGCGCGACGCGGCGCGCGCGGCCGGCAAGATCGCCGGCGTCGGCGTGTCCTGCTGCCTGGAGCCGTC
>CAZVLI010000429.1:1263-4289 GCA_964627965.1 uncultured Rhodospirillales bacterium | reverse complement strand
GTCACCATCTTCGGCAGGTAGAGCTGCTTCTGCTCGTCGGAGCCCCAGCGGTGGATCGCCTCGTAGGCGCCGTGCGTCAGGCCTGGGTACATGCCGAAGGCCATGTTGGCCGAGCTCATCATCTCCGAGAAGACCAGCCCCAGCACATGCGGCAGACCCTGGCCGCCATAGTCCGGATCGGCGGTCAGGCCGTTCCAGCCGCCCTCGCAGTAGGCCTTGTAGGCATCCTTGAAGCCGGTCGGCGTGGTGACCTCGCCGTCGTTCCAGGTGCAGCCTTCGCTGTCGCCGACCTGGTTCAACGGCTGGATCACCTCGGAGACGAACTTGCCGCCTTCCTCGATGATCGCGTCGATCAGGTCGGGCGTGGCGTCGGCGAAGCCGGGCAGGTTGGCGTAGCGGTCGAGATGCAGCATCTCGTGCAGCACGAACTGGTAGTCGCGCACCGGCGCAGCATAGGTCGGCATGGCGGGCTCCTAGTTACGCAAGGGACGGCCGGTCTCGAGCATGTGCTCGATCCGGTCCAGCGTCGGGGTTTTCTTCACGAGGTTCAGGAAGGCCTGGCGCTCCAGCGACAGGAGCTGCTTCTCGGTGACTTCGTCGACGATATCGACGTCGCCGCCGGACAGCACCTGGCCGAGCTCGCCGGCGACCACCGCGTCATATTCGGTGGCCTTGCCCTGGGCGACCAGGCCGGTGACGGCCAGACCCATGGCGGCGCGCGCGGTGGCGCCCGGCAGGTTCAGCACCACCGGCTCCGGCGGCGCGTGATCGGCGACCATGGCCAGCGCGCGGGCCTTGGCGTCGGCCAGCAGGCGGTCGCGGTTCATGGTGATGCCGTCGCTCTCGCGCAGGAACTTCAGCTCACGCGACTCGGCGGCCGAGGTGCCGACCTTGGCCGTGGCGATGGTCTCGAAGGCCTGGCTCAGCGCCGGCAGCGGGCCGCCGGGCCGCTTCTTCTCGGTCATCCAGCGGGTGACCATCTCCTTGCAGCCGCCGCCGCCGGGGATCACGCCGACGCCGACCTCGACCAGGCCCATGTAGCTCTCGGCGTGCGCCTGCACCGCCTGGGCATGCATGGCGAGCTCGCAACCGCCGCCCAGTGCCATGCCGCCAACCGCGGCGACGGTCGGGAACTTGGCGTATTTCAGCTTCATCAGTGCGTCTTGCAGGGCGCCGATGCCCTGCTCGATCACCGGCCACATCGCGGCGTTGGCGGCGAACAGCATCACGCCGACGTTGGCGCCGACGGAGAAGTTGTCGTAGTCGCCGCCGATGATCAGCGCCTTGTAGCCCTGCTTGTCGATCTGTGCCGCCTTCGCGATCATCGCCACCGTGTCATTGTCGATGGCGTTCATCTTGGAGTGCAGTTCCAGGCAGGCGACGCCGTCGCCGACATCCCACAGGCTGGCCGAGCCGTTGCGGGCGATCGGCTCCTTGCCGCGCTTCTTGTCGGCCAGCTTCCAGGCGTCGTCCGGCACCGGTACGGGCGCGTAGGTTCCATCGTAGGTGAAGTACTCGGCGACGCCGTCGGTCTCGCGATAGAAGCTGCCGTCGCCGACCTTCTCGATTAGCGCCGGGACCGGCAGGCCGGCTTCCTTCAGCTTCTCCGCGAACCACTTCGGGCCGAGCATGTCGATCTGCTCGAACGGACCCCACTTCCAGGCATAGCCGGTGCGCATCGCCGCATCGACGTCGCGGATGTTGTCGGAGATGTCGGCGGCATGCTCGGCGGTGTAGCTCAGGACCTTGGACAGCACGGCCCAGGCGTACTGCCCGCCCTTGTCCTCGTGCTCGACCACCGCGCGCAGGCCCTTGCGGCCGGCGCGGGCGCTACCCAGGCGGGCCTTCTGTTCGGCGCGGTACTCGCCGGTCTCGAGATCGAGCGCCTCGCGCACCTTCTCGCCGGCCTCGTTCTTTCGGCGGTAGAAGCCGCCCTTGCCCTTGCGGCCGGTGTAGCCGCCCTCGATCATCCCGGCGATCAGCTTCGGCAGCCGGCCGTCGGGGTCGAACTCCTTCGAGAAGGCATCGCTCTCGGGCAGCAGGCGCAGCATCGAGGCGTTGATGTGCGGCGCCAGGTCGATGCCGGTGAGGTCGCCCAGGCCGAAGATGCCCGTCTTCGGGATGCCGAGCGGCCGGCCGACGATGCTGTCGGCCTCCTCAACCGTGAGGCCCAGCTCGATCGCCTGGCTCATCGCCACGAACGACCAGTAGATGCCGATGCGGTTGCCGATGAAGCCCGGCGTGTCGTGGCAGACCACGACCTGCTTGCCGAGGCCGACGTCGCCGAACTGCCGCAGGGCATCGAGCGCGTCGGCCCGCGTCGCCTTGCCGCCGACCACCTCCAGCAGCCGCATGTAGCGCGGCGGGTTGAAGAAGTGGGTGATGGCGAAGTCCTTGGCGAACTGGTCGCTCTGCCCCTCGACCAGCTTCTCCAGCGGAATGGTCGACGTGTTGGAGGTGACGATGGAGCCGTCCTTGCGGACCTCCTCGACGCGCTTGTAGAGGTCGTGCTTGACCTGCGGGTCCTCCAGCACGGCCTCGCAGATCCAGTCGCAGTCGGCCAGCGCGCCCAGGTCGTCTTCCAGGTTGCCGGGCGTGATCAGGCGCGCGTTCTTCTTGTGCATGAACGGCGCCGGCTTCTGCTTGATCATCCGGTCGATGGCGCCCTTGGCCAGCGCGGAGCGGTCGTTGGCGCCCTTCGGCACGATGTCGAGCAGCACCACCTGCACACCGGCATTGGCGACATGCGCGGCGATGCCGGAGCCCATGACGCCGGCACCGAGGACGGCGACCTTCTTGATCTCGGTCATCAGACGGCCTCCAGCACCGTGGCGATGCCCTGGCCGCCGCCGATGCACTGCGTGGCCAGCGCGAACTGCTTGCCCTCGCGCTGCAGCAGCGCGGCGGCCTTGCCGGTGATGCGCGCGCCGGTGGCGCCGAGCGGATGGCCGAGCGCGATAGCGCCGCCGTCCAGGTTCATCTTCGACTGGTCGATGCCGACGTCGCGGATCACCGCCAGCGCCTGG
>CAZVLI010000429.1:0-1253 GCA_964627965.1 uncultured Rhodospirillales bacterium | reverse complement strand
TTCAGTTCGATGATGTCGATGTCGTCGATCTTCAGGCCAGCGCGGTCGAGCGCCTTCTGGGTCGCCGGCACCGGGCCGATGCCCATGATCTCCGGCGCGCAGCCGGCGACCGCGATCGACTTCACCCGCGCCAGCATCTTCAGGCCGTTCGCCTTGGCGTAGTCCTCCGACGTGACCAGCACGGCGGTGGCGCCGTCGGTCAGCGGCGAGGAGGTGCCGGCGGTCACCGAACCGTCGGCGGAGAAGGCCGGCTTCAGGCCGTCCAGGGTCTCCTGCGTCGTGTCGGCGCGGATGCAGCCGTCGGCCTCGACGGTGATCTTACCGTCGACGATGGTGACCAGCTCGTCGGCGAACTTGCCGGCGGCCTGCGCGGAGGCGGCCTTCTTGTGGCTCTCGACCGCCACTTCCTGTTGCGCCTTGCGGTCGATCTGGTACTGCTTGGCTAGGTTCTCCGCCGTCTCGCCCATGCCGATGTAGGCCTGCGGCATCTCCTTGTAGAGGCCCGGATGCGGCATCGGATTGAAGCCGGTCATCGGCACGCGGGTCATGCTCTCCATGCCGGCGCAGATGAAGGCCTCGCCAGCGCCGAGCTGGATCGCGCCAGCGGCCATGTGGATCGACTGCATCGACGAGCCGCAGAAGCGGTTCACCGTGGTGCCGGCCACCGACTGCGGCAGGCCGGCCAGGAACACCACCATGCGCGCGACGTTCAGGCCCTGCTCGCCCTCCGGGAAGGCGCAGCCCATGATCAGGTCCTCGATGTCGGCCGGCGCGACGCCGGTCTCCGCGACCAGCGCCTTGACCACCTGGGCGGCGGTCTCGTCGGGCCGCACGCGGGCCAGCTCGCCGCGGTTGGCGGGGGTCAGCGCGGAGCGCTTGTAGCCGGCGATAACGACGTTCTTCATCGGTCTATCCTCTAACTGTCAGGCCGCCGCGGCGAGCGCGGTGGCCTCGGCAATGGCGCGTTCGGCGTCCAGTTCGCCCGCCTTGCGGGCGCCGCCGATCAGGTGCACGGTCTGACCCCGGTCCTTCAGGGCCTGATATAGGTCGCGGGCGCTCTCCTGCCCGGCGCAGATGACGATATTGTCGACATCGAGCACGCGGGCCTCGCCGTCGATCTCGACGTGCAGGCCGGCGTCATCGATCTTGGTGTAGGTGACGCCGCCTAGCATCTCCACGCCCTTCATCTGCAAGGCGGCCTTCACCGCCCATCCGGTCGACTTGCTGAGCGTGCCGCCGTGCCGGCCGGTCTT
>CAZVLI010000428.1:0-4290 GCA_964627965.1 uncultured Rhodospirillales bacterium | reverse complement strand
ACGGCGCGGCGCTGGCCCGGCCCGACGCGCGGGTGCTGGCCTGGGCCGGCGACGGCGGGTTCATGATGAGCGGCCAGGAGTTGGCGACGGCCGTGGCCAACCGACTGAAGGTCACTGCCATCGTCTGCGACAACGGCGCCCAGGGCTCGATCCTGTCCGGGCAGCTCAAGACCTACGGCGAGGGCCACGACATCGGCACCATTGTGCCGAGCCCGGATTTCGCCGCGCTCGCCCGGGCCTATGGCGCGCCGGCCTGGACAGTGGAGAGCACCGACGCGTTCGGCCCGGCGTTGCGCGAGGCGCTTGCCGTGGACGGCCCGGCGTTGCTGCACCTGAAGACCGACCGGCGCGACATCGCGCCCTATAACGATTGAGGTCGAGATGGACCAGCCCTATCGCCTGATCGGCAGCATCGGCTCGCCCTACACGATGAAGCTGCGCGCGGTGCTGCGCTATCGCCGCCTGCCGCACATCTTCGCCATGCGCTCGCCGGCGATCCGCGAACAGACCGCGCACCTGCGCCCGCAGATCATCCCGATACTGCAACTGCCCGAGGACGGCAGCTTCCACGTCGACACCACGCCGCTGATCGAGATGCTGGAACAGCGCCATGCCGAGCGCTCCATCGTGCCCGAGGATCCGGCGCACGCCTTCCTCGCCTTCCTGATCGAGGATCTGGGCGACGAGTGGCTGACCAAGGCGATGTTCCACTACCGCTGGGCCTACGAGGCGGACCAGGGCTATGCCGCCCGCTGGATCGTCGACGACGAGCGTTCCGAACTGGAGGGCGAGGAACGGGAGGCGGCAGTGCGCGCCATCGCCGAACGCCAGATCGGGCGCATGGCGCTGGTCGGCTGCACGCCGCAGAACGCGCCGACGATCGAGGCGACCTACCGCGCGGTGCTGGCGGCGTTGGAGCCGCACGTGCGCCTGCGCCGCTACCTGTTCGGGACCCGACCGTCGATCGCCGAGTTCGGCCTTTTCGGGCAGCTCAGGACGCTCGCCATCGACCCGACGCCGCTGTCGGTGATCCGGGCAGAGGCGCAGAGGGTGGAAAGCTGGCTGCGCCAGCTCGACGATGCCAGCGGCGTGGAGGGCGAATGGCTGCCGGCCGATGCCGACTGGCCGACGCCGGTCGTCGACCTGCTGCGCATCGCCGGCGCCGAATACCTGCCCTTCCTGGCCGCGAACGCGGCGGCGCTGGACGCCGGCGCCGACGAGGTCCGGCTCACCATCCGGGGGCGGGAATGGGTGCAGGCGCCGTTCGGCTACCAGGCCAAGTGCCTGATGACGCTGCGCCGCCGCTTCGCCGACCTGGACGCGGCCGCGCGCGAACGCCTCACGCTGTTGCTGCGCGACACCGGTTGCCTGGAGGTTCTGGCCGGCTAGGGGATGTTCTGGTAACCGAAGGCGCGCGCGACGTCGCCGACGATTGCGGCGGCCGCCTTCGCGTCTTCGGTCGAGAGGTTCTCCTTCCAACGCCCAACCCGGACCGAGTGATCCGGCCGCGAGAGGTTTCGCGACGTCACCGCTTCGACGAAGTGCCGGTTGTTGGTGTCCTGCACGCGTCCCGCCCATTTGCGAACGACCGCGGCGTTCGCTTCCAGCGGCAGCCCTAGCGCGGCGCAGATTCCGGCGGCAAAGCCTTGGGGATCGCGGATCATGTCTTCGAAGAAGACCAGCGTCGCACGCGATCTCACGCGCTCGTAGCCATGTTGGTTGATGTAGGTCCAATGGTGGGCGCAGCGTTCGATCAGCGGCCGCTCCAGCCAGTCCCGCCAGTCCGGCGGGCGCGGATGGTGTTTCCAGTTCTGACCGATGCCAACGCGTAGCGAGCTGATGGCGTCGAGCGGATGGCGAACGATCCAGAAGAAGGCCGTCGACGGGTGCGCGTCCAGCAGCGCGGCCAACGGGAACGACAATCCCTCATCGGATGGGTAGCCATCCGTCTCGCGCGGAACCTTGACCGCCCATGCCTGGTCGCGAGGCCGCGCCAGAACGTCGCCGAACGGTGGCTCGCTCTCGTAGCTGTAGGGGCCGAGTCCGTCGAACAACTCGCCGAAGATCGACGTCCCGCTGCGCCCGCAGCCCAGGATCATGACCGGCGGGCACGTGGCGTCACCGGTCATCGGCGTTTCCTCGCTTCGGTGGCGCCGGGTGGACAGCCGGGGGCGGCGTTCTCAGCCCTTGGGCTTCGGCGGCGGCTTGTTGAAGTCGACCTTGACCGACGGCAGCCGCTTGTTCAGCAGCTCGGTGACTTCCTTGGTCAGGTTCATGCGCTGGTCGAACACCAGCACCGCGCTGCGCGGCAGGGTCATGGCGACGCCGCGCTTCTCCATGATCACGACAACCGCCTTGCGCAGCTCGTCGTTCACCTGCGCCATCGCCGCGTTGAACACCTGGTTCATCTGCGCCCGCGAGGTCTCCGCCTGACGCCGAAGGTCATTGACGAAGCGCTCCAGCTCCTGGCGCTTCTGGTCGAAGGCGGCCGGCGACAGGATGGTCTGCTGCTGGCGTAGCTGCTGCTCGCGCGCCTTGATCTCCTCGCGCTGCTTCTTCATGCCCGCTTCCAGCGCCTTCGCCTTAGCCTCGGCGGCCTGGCGCACGCCCTGGGCGGCGGTCGAATCGCGCAATGCGTTCTGGACGTCGACAACGCCGATGATCGGCGAAATCTGCGCGTTTTCAGGCAGTGCGCTCTTGCCTTGCTGCGCCGCTGCCGGTGAGGCGAGGGCAGTCAGCAGGATCATGCTGGCCAGCGCACGCAGCGCGCCGCGGCCGAATCGCTCGGTGCTCTGGAACATGGCGCGGGACGCTAGCAAATCGTCTCTTTCCTCTCCACCAGTTTGTCGCGCTGCCCGAGATATTTTATACTTAAAGTAATTTCCGAGGGAGAGGCGCGCACATGCGTATCACGGTGGTCGGCGGCGGTCCGGCGGGCCTGTATTTCTCGATCCTGATGCAGCAGGCGCAGCCTGGCCACGACATCACGGTGCTGGAGCGCAACCGCGCCGACGACACGTTCGGCTTCGGCGTGGTGTTCTCCGACGAGACGCTGGGCCACTTCCGCGACGCGGATGCCGAGAGCTACCACCAGATCCTCGACAACTTCGCCTACTGGGACGAGATCGACACGCACTATCGCGGCCAGGTGATCCGCTCCACCGGTCACGGCTTCTGCGGCATCAGCCGTCATACCCTGCTCGATATCCTGCAACGGCGGGCGGCCGCGCTCGGCGTGAAGCTGCGCTTCGAGGTCGAGGTCGATCCCACCGAACGCTTCGACGCCGACCTCGTGGTCGCCGCCGACGGCGTGAACAGCGCCCTGCGCGACGCGCATGCCGACGTGCTGCGTCCCACGATCGGGTTCCGGCCGAACAAGTTTGCGTGGATGGGTACCACCGTGCCGCTGAAGGCTTTCACCTTCGCCTTCAAGGAGAACGAGCACGGCATCTGGAACGTCCACGCCTACCGCTACCGGGGCGAGACCGCGACCTTCATTATCGAGACCACCGAGGATGCGTGGCGCTCCGCCGGTCTGGAGGACGCCAGCGAGGAAGAGTCCGCTGCCTATGTCGGTGAGTTGTTCGCCGACCTGCTGCAGGGCACCAAGCTGCTCACCAATCGGTCGATGTGGCGCAACTTCCCGGTCATCCACTGCGAGAAGTGGTCGGACGGCAACCTGGTGATCCTGGGCGACGCGGCGCACACCGCGCATTTCTCCATCGGCTCCGGCACCAAGCTGGCGATGGAGGACGCCATCGCGCTCAAAGACGCCTTCATCGCCCATCCTGGCGATGTTCCGGCCGCGCTCGCGCACTACGACGCTGAACGCCGCCCGGAGGTCGAGAAGATCCAGCACGCGGCGGATGTCAGCCTGGTCTGGTTCGAGAACGTGCGCCGCTTCTGGGACATGCACCCGATCCAGTTCAACTTCTCGCTGCTGTCGCGCTCCAAGCAGATCACTATCGAGAACCTGCGCCGCCGCGATGCGGGTCTCGTCGATGACGTGGAACGTTGGTTCACCGAGGACGCGCGCGCCAAGGGCTACGACTTGCCGGCGGACGGCATCGTGCAGCCGATGTTCACGCCCTTCCGCCTGCGCGGGCTGGAACTGCCGAACCGTGTCGTGGTCTCGCCGATGGCGCAATACAGCGCCACCGACGGCAACCCTGACGACTGGCACCTTGTTCATCTCGGCGGCCGCGCGGTCGGCGGGGCCGGGCTGGTCGTGACCGAGATGACCTGTCCGGCGCCGGACGCGCGCATCACGCCGGGCTGCACCGGCCTGTG
>CAZVLI010000427.1:0-4295 GCA_964627965.1 uncultured Rhodospirillales bacterium | reverse complement strand
GGACAGCACCACCGCGTCGCACCCGGTCTTCTCGATCCAGTAGGCGACGAGCCGCGCGGCGGCGATCTCCAGCGCATGCTGGTAGGCGGCCGCGACGTCGATCATCGCGAAGTTCGAGGCCAGGTAGCGGTCGAAATACGGGTTGAAGCTCTGGAAGATCTTCATCGACCCGTCTGTGTCGTCGAACCGGTCGAGCAGCATGCCGGTCAACAGGTCCGGATCGCCATAGGCGGCCAGGCCGACGATCTTGCCGGCGTGCCGGTCCGGCTTGTAGCCCAACGCCGCCGTCACATGCTCGTAGAACATGCCCAGCGAATACGGGAAGTGCAGGTTCTGCTGGCGCTTGATCTTGCCGCCCTCGCCCAGGCTGACCGAACCCGCGAGGCCGCTGCCATAGCCGTCCAGCGTGACGATCAGCGCCCGGTCGAAACCCGAGGCGTGGTAGGCGTTGGCGGCGTGCGACAGGTGGTGCTCGTAGCGCTTCAGCTTGCCGCCAAGCCCGCGCTCGGCCAGTTCGCTCTCAAGCTCGGCCTGCCACTGCTGGTGCTCGATCGAGGCGGTCTCGAACCACTGCTCGCCCTTGCGCCGGTTGGCCATCGCCGCGAAGGTGCCGTTCACACCCAGCATGCTGTAGGCGAAGTTCTTCAGCGCGCCCTTTTCCATCCGCTGGTTGGCATTGCTCAGCCCCGGCACATCCGGCCGCGAAGGCGGCGTCGTTTGGCGCGCCTTCTCCAGCTTGGCGCGCCACCCGTTGCCCGGATCGAACTGCCGCGCGGTCTCGATATTCTCGCGCATCAGCTTCGCTTCCTGCTCCGCGCTCAGGAAGGAATAGGCGACCTGGTCGATATCCTCCGGCCGCGTGTTGGTGCGCGCCAGCGCGTCCTCCAGCGCCTGTCCGGGGAAGCCGGCATGCTGCTTCTTGCGGCTGTAGCGCTCCTCGGCGGCGGCGAACAGGACCTTGCCGTCCTCGACCAGCGAGACGGTGGCGTCTTTATCGAGCGGGGATATGCCTAGGACTTTCATCAGCTCTCTGGGATGCCATGCGTTTGCAGATACTGCTTCAGTTCCAGCGAAGACATGGTGACGCCTCCCAAAGCCTGGAAGAAGTAGTCGAAGTAGGCCCGACATTCGTCAATAAATCGTGCCCTTTCGGCCTCGGTCTTCACGTACGGCGTGCAGCCGAGCTTGAGCGACGGGCTATGCAGGCTGAAGCTCAGCACGCGCACGCCCTGTCCGATCAGTGCCGCGGTCAGCGCCTTGTTCTCAACCGCCGTGAACCCCTCCGGCGACAGCCGTTGCCGGCTCAGCGCGCCGAGCCGAGACAGGATGCCGCCGATCTTCGCCGTGCGGCGCCAGCCGGTGGTCGCCCAGTCGTGGAGCCAGCCGCCCTGGCCGCCGAGAAAGCCGACATAGCCGCCGGTCGTCGGCAGCCCGAGCATCCGGTGCTCCGGGCCGAACCAGTACGCGTCCGTGCCAAATTGGGAATAGTCCGGGCCGCCGTCCCCGCTGAGGTCGTAGCCGGGCGTCGGGCTCAGGTCGATCTCATAGTCCAGGTCGGCCAGGATAGAGGTGGTATTCGGCCCGAAACCGTAACGTCCGGCCTTGTGCACCGTCGGCCGTCGCCCGAATCGCTCGGTGATCGCCTCGGTCAGCACGGTCATCTTGCGCCGTTCCAGGTCGCCCGGCAGCCGCCCCTGGTAGGAGTTGGTGGTCGTCACCGGCTCGTCGAACGGCGGGTTGACCCAGGTGTGCAGGTGCGTGCCGATCACCGCCCGGCCGTCGTCGGCGAACTGCTTCAGCACCGCGACGCTGTCGTCCTGTGTCGCGATCGGGTAGTCGCAGATGTAGGTCGGCACGATGCCGTAGGCGTCGAAGACTTCCTGGATGCGCCAGATGTCGTGAATCGCGCTGACGCCGGTCGAACCCCGATCGAAGTCGGCGTTCCAGTCGAACTCCTCTTCGGTATCGATGGCCACCGTCAGTATAGGCGGCGCCGTTTCCGGCACCCGGACGATGCGTCTTTCATCCAACATCGGCGGTGACTGGCGTTCGCTTACGGTTTGATTTCGCGGCGGATTAGGCGCGGTCTGCGCGTCAGCGTCAATACTGCACCTGGATTTAGATTGTCTTACGTGTGCGGCGAGGCCGTCGTGCCGTCGTGCACCAGTCGCAGCCACATTTCGCGCGCCCCCGGCCCTTCACGGCACACCCGGTCGACCCGCCAGATTGCCCGATCCATGAGCACGCGCTGCCCGTCCTGGACGGCGGCGTGGCTGTCGCACGTCAGCCACAGGCCGACACGGTCGGCGTCGGCGCCGTCGACCGCACGCGGCGGCTCGCTGCACCTTGCCGCCCAGAGCACCACGACGTTGGCCCACATCTGCTGCAGGCCGCCGCGCTGATCCGGGCTCATGAAGTCACGCTGGACCACCGCGCGCACGCGCGGCGCCGGCGCTGACGCGCTATCCGCGCCCCAATCCGATGACGCCAACATGCTTCCGGTCATGACTGCTTCCCGATCCGACATGCCCCATGTCCCGATGCTGGCCAACCAGCGATCGACAGGAATAGAGAAGCAATCCTTGTGCCGGTTTCCCGGCCGATCGGCTCAGGCCGGGTCGGCCGGCAGTCCGAGGGTCTCGCGCATCCAGGCCCGCCGTTCGCCGGTCACCTGCCAGCCGCTGCCGGCGGTGATCCCGCCATCGACCACCATGGCATGGCCGGTGACCCACCCCGTCGCATCCGACGCGAGCCAGCAGGCGGCCTCGGCGATGTCGCCCGGCTGTCCGGCGCGGTGAATCGGCTGCATTTGCGCCAGGAACGGCTCGACCAACTCCGCCGAACGCTCCAGAAGCTGGCTCGGCACGTCCATCCCGCGCCCGAAGATCGGCGTGGCCACGAAACCGGGGCAAAGGCAGTTCACGCGGATGTTGTCCGGCCCCAGCTCCAGCGCCACCGACTTGGTGAGCTGCACCACGGCGGCCTTGGCCGTGTTGTAGACGTGCGGCGTGTTGTAGGCGACCGTCAGGCCGCAGATCGACGCGGTCGAGATGATCGAGCCCGAGCCCTGGGTCTTCATCTGCCGCGCGGCGTACTTCATGCCGAACAGCACCGCCCGCAGCAGCACCGCCATGGTGTCGTCGTAACCGTCCTCGTCGATCTCGGTGATCGGCTTGTGCACGCCGCCGAAGCCGGCGTTGTTCACCATGCAGTCGAGCCGGCCGCGCCAGGACACGGCCGCCGCCACCGCCGCCTCGATCTCGCCGACATTGCTGACGTCGCAACGCTGGAATCGCGCCTGACCGCCCAGTTCGTCGACCAGCGCCGTGCCGCGTGCCTCGTCGAGATCGCAAATCAGCACCGAGGCGCCCTCGGCGACGAATTTCTCCGCTATCCCGCGCCCGATGCCGCTGGCACCGCCCGTGATGACGGCAACCTTGTCCTGCAACCGCCCCTGCTCAGCCATTTCCGCCTCCCATCCAGGTTGGCGGAAGTCTAGCAGGGCACAGGTGCCCGGGGCTTCACGTACCGTTGGCGCCGATCTGCCGCTTGTCGAGTTCGAGGCCGCGCCCGCCGAACGAGTTCCGGATCAGGCAGTCCTCGTAGTTCTTGTCGCCCGGCCGGCCATAGCCGTGCTCGGCACAATAGTTTGCCAGCGCCGGATCGACGCCGCTGCCGGTCGATTGGCAGCCGGCCAGCGCCGCCGCAGCGGCCACCAGCGCCGCAACCGCAATCGTGCGCATAACCCCATGTCCTTTCTCATGTCGCGGCGCGGCCTCGCGGCCGGCCGAACCCTAGTCGTCGTCGAGCTGGACGTAGATCTCGCGCGATACGTCCATCAGCCGTTCACGTGGCAACTCGGCCACGATCGCGTAGGCCAGTTCGTGATCCAGCCAGTAGAACGCCGACACCCCGGCGGACTCCACGAAGCGGAATGCCGCCAGCTGGTCGGTCGTGTTGTGACGGATATATAGGGTCAATCGCTCGCCGGACTTGGTTTCGTACATGAACTGCGCCGCCGGATCGCCCGACAGCGCCGGCAGCAGCCGCCCGCCGACCAGCCCGTAGCCCAGTTCGGCCAGATGCGGCGCCCGCACCTCGCTGGCCAGCCGCTTGGATAGCCAAGCGACGAGGTGCTTCTCCTGTTCGGCCGAAACCTCGACCGGATGGCGCACCTCGACCTGGTAGACCCTGTGCGCCGCGATCCCGTCGCTGGCGAACTGCACGCCGGCGCGCATCTTCGGCACCACGTGGTGACCCAACAGCCAGCCGCTGCCCAGCCCCACCGCCAGCAT
>CAZVLI010000426.1:0-4303 GCA_964627965.1 uncultured Rhodospirillales bacterium | reverse complement strand
AGCAGAGGGCGCAATCGCCCGCACGCGCGGGCGTCCTCGATCCAGCCATCCGGGCTGTCGCGCCAGGTTCGACAGGTGGCGACGATGTCGCCGATGTTCTCGGTACAAGTCAGGCCGGCGAACACGTAGCTGGCCAGTCCATCGCCCTGCAGCGCGATGGCGACCGGCGTGGCACAGCACCCCAGGCACTCCGCATGCGCGACCTCGATGTCGATGCCGGCATCGCGCAGTGCCTGCCCGGTTCGGCTGGCAAGCTCAACACCGGCCGCATCAGCCGTGCAGCCTTGGCAGATCAGAAGCCGGGATGCCACGTCGTTCAGGCCGTCATCACCTCGCGCAGGGTCTGCGCGGCGGCGCGGGTGCCCTCGGCGTCGACGTCGATGTGGAACACGGCGCGCATGCGCTGGCCCATCGCGCCGATGCGCACGCCCTTGGCGATAAGCGCGTCGCGCACGTCCGTCGTTTCGCGGCCGGGCGTGGTGAAGAACAGGATGTTGGTCTCGACTTCCGACGGATCGATCTCGATGCCGGGGATGTCGGCGATCATCTCGGCGAACGCCTTGGCGTTGGCGTGGTCGTCGGCCAGGCGCTCGACGTGGTGCTCCAGCGCGTAGACGCCGGCCGCCGCGATGATGCCGGCCTGGCGCATGGCGCCGCCAAACTGGTGCTTGAAGCGCCAGGCGCGGCGGATGAACTCCTTCGAGCCGGCCAGCACGCCGCCGACGGGGCAGCCCAGGCCCTTCGAGAGGTCGATCCACAGCGAGTCGAAGCCGGCGCCGTAGGCCGCCGCCGAGGTGCCGCTAGCGACCACGGCGTTGAGCAGGCGGGCACCGTCCATGTGCGCGGCCAGGCCGTGCTTCTTCGCCTCGGCGGTGACGGCGTTGATGGCGTCGAGCGGCCAGACCTTGCCGCCGGCGAAGTTGACCGTGTTCTCCACCGAGACCAGGCGCGACAGCGGTGCGTGATTGTTGTCCGGTGGGTTCACCGCGGCGCGCACCTGCTCGGCCGTGAAGACACCGCGCGTGCCGTCCAGCGGCCGAGTCATCACGCCGGCCAGCGCCGCCGGACCACCGCTTTCCGACGACAGCGGGTGGCCGGTCTTGTCTAGGATCACCTCGTCTCCTTGCTGGCAATGCACGCGGTAGGCGATGGCGTTGCACATGGTGCCGGACGGCAGGTAGACCGCGTCCTCCTTGCCGGTTAGCTCGGCGACCATCTCGCACAACCGGTTGACGGTCGGATCCTCGCCGGCCTGCTCGTTGCCGACCTCGGCTTCGGCCATCGCACGGCGCATCGCCGGGGTCGGGCGGGACACGGTGTCGGAATAGAGGTCGACCTTCAGGTTGGTCATCGGGCGGGCTCCTCGGACGGACTCAAGGCAAGGGGCGACTGCAGCCGCCAGAGATCGGTACGCCAGGCGATCAGCAGGCACAAGGTCAGCATGCCGGCCGACGGCACCAGCATGGCGTGCAGGGCACCGAACCAGTCGACCGAGTAGCCCATGCCGAGCGAGCCGATCGGTGCGCCGCCCAGGAACGCCAGGGTATAGAGCGCCATCACGCGGGTGCGGTGGCTCTCCGGTGCCAGCTCCTGCACCAGCGTGCGGCCCATGGTGATCGAGATGCCGCCGAACAGGCCCCACACGAAGGTCAGTCCCAGGAAGCCATAGTAGGGCAGGGGCAACGCCATCAGGCCGAGAACGCAGGCGCCGCCGGAGAGCCCCAGCAGCAGGGCGCGGCCGCAGCGGCGGATGCTTGGCGCGCGCATCTGTACCGCGACGCAGACGATGATGCCGAAAGTGTTGGCGACATTGGCCAGCGCGATCTCGGTCGGGGTGCCGGCGTGCTGCTCGCGGATCAGCAGCGGGATGCCGACGGTGAAGGCCCCCATGAAGGCGATGCCGATGCACATGTTGAGCACGATCACGGGCCGCAGCTGCCTCAGGCGCAAGACGGTGGCGTAGCTGTCGAGGAAGCCGCGCAGGGCACCGGTGTCGGAGCGCGGCGGGATCTGCCACGGCGGCAGCTTCAGCTTGGCGAAGGCGATGGCACCGAAGGCGGTGATCGCGCCTTGCAGCAGCACCAGCGGGACCGGCCCGACGATGTCGGCGCTACCGGCAATCAGGAAGCCGACGATCTGGATGCCGAACATCACGAAGACCACGGCGCCGATGGCGCGCTGCAGCGAGCCGGGCGCGACCCGCGGCAGGATGGCCTCGCGCGCCGGGGTGACGAAGGACTGCACGGTGCCGATCACCAGCGCGAAGACGATCAGGCCGGCATAGGTGAGCTGACCGGCGCCGATACCGATGGCGAGCAGCAGCGGTGGGATGCCGCAACCGGCGAGCGCCGCGACGATGACACGGCGCGGGCCGATACGGTCGGCCAGGCTGCCGCCGATCAGCACGAAGAACAGCGTCGGCAGCATCATCGACATCTGCGCGATGCCGACCCGGTCCGGGCTCTCGTTCAGCTCGATGGCGACCAGCCACGGGAACAGCACCAGCAGCATGCCAAAGCCGGCGAACCAGCAGGCCACGCCGACCAGGTACCAGCGGAAGTTCGCGGCCTGCACGGCCGTCGCGTCGGTGGTCACGGAGGTTGATCCAACAAATGCCGTCACCCCGGACTTGATCCGGGGTCCATGTCGATCGCGTGCGTGGGGTCGACATGGACCCCGGGTCTTCGCCCGGGATGACGATGCTACTTGGGGAGGCGGTCGGCGTCAGCCGGCCGCTAGGAACGCGGCGATACGTTTGGCGGTGGCGTCGGGCGCGTCGATCTCGGCGAGGTGGCCGGCGTCGGCGATGGTGGCGGTCTCGACCGGGCCGCTGATCGCCTCGGCGAAGCGCTCCGCATAGCTGGCGGGCAGGAGCTTGTCCTCCTTGCCCCACAGCAGCAGCGTCGGGCATTCGATCCGCGTCAGCCGCTTGCGCAAGCCGGTCTCGCCCAGCGGCCAGAGCATCCGCGCGGCGGCCTCCTGGGCGCGCACCGACAGCACCTGCCACTCGTTCTCGTCGACATCGTTCGGCGTTGCCATCAGGGCGTCGTAGTTCTCCGGCTTGTGGCAGAAGAGCGCGTTGTGGGTGCCGGGCCGCTGCGCGAACGGATCGGCCGGCGGCTCGTCGTCCTCGTAGAGGCCCATCGGCGCGATCAGCACCAGGCGGCTCACCGCCTCCGGCCACAGCGCGGCGACCTCGGCCGCCAGCGCGCCGCCGACGGAACTGCCGATGAGCGCCGCGCCATCGAGGTCGGATTCCACGATCAGGTCGCGCGCCGCCAGGATCCAGTCGAGCTGGTTGTCCAGCTTGGTGTGGCCGACGCCGCCCGGGAAGCCGGGCAGGGACGGTGCCACCACCCGATGCTGGCTGCTGAGCCGCTCCAGGAACGCCGTCCAGCGCGGCAGGCCGCCGAAGCCGGGGAAATAGCCGACCGCATCGCCCGTGCCCTGTTCCCAGACCCGGCACTGTTCGCCATTGACGTCGGCGAAGAACTCGGTCGGGCCACTCATTCTGCCGCCGCCATCGGCTGGATCTGGGCCGGCGCCTGCGGGCGCGCCATCGGTTGCGGCCACCATCGGTCTTCCCACTCGTCTTCGAACAGACCCTCGATCTGCGGCTTCACGTGCTTGGCAAACATCTCCGTGTTGTGGCGGACGACGTCCTTGCTCATGTTGCCGAACTGCAGCAGCAGCATCAGGTGGCCGACGTTCAGGTCGACCGCGACCTCGCGCAGGCGTTCGGCGACCTGGTCGGGCGTGCCGATGATGACGTAGCCGCGCTCCAGGATCTCGTCGAACGTCGTGGCCGGCGCGGTGCGCTGCAGGGCGCCCCCGGCCGCCTGCACGACCTGGCTCTGCACCTTGGCGCGGATCGTCGCCTCGGTGGTGTAGCCGGGCGGCATGGCGAACCGCGGATCGACATGCAGGCACCGGCCGTAGAAATACTCCGCCGGCTCCTTGTAGAGCTTATAGGCCTCCTCGTAGCTATCGGCGACGCCGACGAACTGCAGGAAGCCGGCGCGGAACGGGTTCCGTTCCTTGCCCAACTCGTCCATCTCGTTCCAGAAGCCGTGCATGGTCTGCCGGCCGGCCTTGAAACCGAAGTAGCTGAGGTAGGTGTAGACGTAGTCCTGCGCGGCGCACCACTGCCAGGTCTCGATCGACCCGCCGCCGGGAATCCATACCGGCGGGTGCGGCTTCTGCACCGGCTTCGGCCACACGTTCACGTAGCGGATCTGGTTGAAGCGGCCGTTGAAGGCGAAGACGTCTTCCGACTGCCACGCCTGCATCACCAGGTCGTGCG
>CAZVLI010000425.1:0-4305 GCA_964627965.1 uncultured Rhodospirillales bacterium | reverse complement strand
TTCGGCGATGTCCTACATCGCCACGGTCTCGGTGATCTCGAAGGTCAGGCGCGGCGCCAGCGTTTCCTGCTCGCGCACCATGCCGACGATGTTCTCCAGCGTCGCCGCGTCCGACGCCGTCATGCCGGAGACATTCACGGTCAGCAGGATGTCCGGCACCTGCTCCAGCGTCCGCAGCGCCATTTCCAGCACCCGCCGGTCGACCATGCGGATCAGCCCCAGCTCCTCGACCACCGGCATGGAGCGGGCCGCCGGCGCCACCGCGCCGTCGTTGTCGAGCATCCGCAGAAGGCACTCGTACATCGTCGGCGCGCCGGTGCGGCTGTCGACGATCGGCTGGTAGGCGAGCTTCAGGCGACGCTCGTTCAGCGCCGCCAGCACCTTGTCGCCGTTCGCCAGCGTGCGCCGGCGCTTGGCCAGCTTGTCCGCGCAGTGTTCGAAGTTGACGAACCGGTCGCGACCGCCGCGCTTGGCCTGCTCCAGTGCTTCCTCGGCATAGCCGAAGGCGGCCTCGCCGGTCTGCGCCACCCGCGGCAGCTCGACGCCGCCGACCGAGACGGTGACGGCAATCGGGCCATCCAGGGTCTGCACGACCTCGTCGCGAACCGCGCCGAGGATGCGCTCGGCCACGTCGTCCAGGCCCTCGGCATCGTTCAGCTCGACGATCAGGCCGAACTGATTGCCGTCGACCCGGCCGATGCAATCGCCAGAACGCGCGTGGCGCTGTACCCGGCGCGCGATTTCCACGATCACCGAGTCGGCCACCGGGTGCCCGTAGCCTTCGTTGATCGCGCCAAGGTTGTCGATGTTGATGAGCAGGAAGCCGGCCTGCCCTTCGCCGCTCTGCAGGCGCGCGACAGCGGTGTCGAGATCAGCGCGGATCTGCCCGCGGTTCGACAGGCCGGTGAGTTCGTCATGGTGCGCCAGGCGGATGAGGCTGTCCTCGCGCTGACGCTGGTCCTGCACCACGCGGACCATGCCGACGACGCGCACCGGCTTGCCGTCGGCGTCGAAGTCGCCGATGCCGGTCTCCTCCACCCAGACGCAGCGACCATCGTCGCGCCGCACCTTGTAGGAACAGGAGAAGGGAATGCCGTCGCGACAATAGCGATCGAAGGCCAGGCTGCGCGCCGGCGCATCGTCCGGGGTCAGCCGACCAAGGAAGATGTCGGCATCGACGGCCTGCTCGGCCCCGAGCTCCGCGATGCCGAGCGCTTCGGCGGCACCGGCGGCCCAGCTCATCGTCGCGGCGCCGACTTGCCAGTCGAAAACGTACCCGTTCGCCGCCTGGATCAGACGGCGCAGATGATGCGCATCCATATCGTCCGGCTCGCCGAGAGTGGCCATGTCAGTTCCCGAACCGCGTCCCATCATCACACCTGTGGTTTCGGCTTTGAGGGGAAACGGTAGGCGACAAGGGTAAAGAAAGGGGCAACCGCCTTAGTTAACGGACGCCTACATGAGCGACGAATAGAAGGACGGCTAATAGGGCGGCTTATCGCCGAAGGTCTTGTGGAAATCTTCGCTGGAGCGGAACTCGAACGGCGTCCAGGTGCCGCTCTTCGACGAACCGTCGCGCACCAACGCCCACCAGAACAGCAGCAGCGCGGCGAGCAGGCCCACCAGCAGATAAGGTCCGAAGAGAACGCCAACCATCAGTCAGACACCTCACGCTTGATCACGTCGAGCGGGTTCAATCGGCCGTGCCTTCGCCGCGTACCGGCGCCGCCCCCTGGTACCCCTGCCGAGGCGTCAGGGCCTTCCGGGCTTCCGCCTCCCGTGCTCTCACCTGAACGTCGACGCCGATCACCAGCGCGCCGATCAGCAGGATGAGCTCGGAATCGTGCACCGACAGGAAGGCGCCGGCCGACATGAAGCCGATCGTCGACAACAGCGCCGCGAAACCGAAGTCACGGGCCCAGAACATCTCCGGATCGTTGCGGCATCGGCGATAGATGCTCAGCGAGCGCTGCACGATCATCAGCAGCCAGGCGATGTAGATCGTCAAACCGATCCAGCCCTGCTCGCCGAGCACGTGGAAATAGATACTGTGGGCGACGCGACCGCGGCCGGTGCTGCCGATGAACCCGTGCTTCTCCAGGAACTCGCGCTGGCGCCGCGTCATGTTGTCCTGGAACGCGCCGGTCCCGGCGGCCAGCGGGAACGTCTGGTTGGCCCGCCGGATGGCGAAGTTCCAGGCGTTCAGGCGCTCGTTCGCCGAGCCGTCTTCCTCGTACGTCTTGATGGTGTCAACGCGCGCCGTGTAGCGGTCCAACCGCTCCGACGGCACGACGATCAGGAAGGCGCCGATCAGAACGACGCCGAGACCGATCACCAGCGCCTTGCGACGCGAGAAGAACAGGAAGGCGATGCCCATCATGCCGATGCCGAGGAAGGCACCGCGCGAGTCGGTACCCACGATCGAGAGCAACGTCGCCAGGATCAGCCCGATCATGGCGAAGCGGACGTAGCGATGGGCCGAATGCAACACCATGTAGGCGGCCCAGGGCAGGATCTGCAGCATCCACAGCGCGAAGTGGTTGGTATCGCTGTACTGCGAGTTCGGCGGGCCGTCGACGGTGAAGCCGCCGGCACCCGCCAGCACCTTGAGCCCGCCGAACGCCGCCCAGAACCCGACGCCAAGCAGCATCACCCACATGAACCCGTGCACGCGCACCCGATTGGTGGCAACCGAGGTCGCCAGGACGAACATCAAGGTGAACTTCAGCTGGTCGACCATCGCGTCGACCGCCGTGCCCTGATAACGGGCGAACACGGTCGTGATCATCATCCACAACGCGAACAGCAGGTGCAGATAAAGGATCGGATGCCAGGAGATGTGGCGGAATGACCGATTGGCGATCCAGCCGATGAGCGCCACCGCAACGATCAGCTTGGCCCAGCCGAACTGCACGATCGTCGCCGTGTGCTGCGGCACCATCAAGGTGTACCAGTAGTAGATCATCACGCCGACGTGGGCCCGGGCCATCGCCAGCGGCAATGTCGAGATCAACGTGAAGTAGACAACGATCGCCTTGATCATGGTGTCGCGCTTCGCCGGGCCAGCCCATTTGCCTCGCCCGGCTGCCCCGGACACGACACATCGGCTTGATATGCATCGGGTTTAGACGTCGCGTCAGCCGACGTCAAACCGCTCCGGGATTGATAGTAGCCCGCGGAGATTAGGGGATTCCTAAGCTGGGCAGGTCGATACCAGCAGTCGATAGGGCGGATATCTGGAAAATTTTAGGGATTTCCGCTATATTACCGAGTTGGGTGAGCCGAATTGCTTGCCCGGAAGACGAAGGCAAACGGTGCCGGTTATGGGTAGTGCACTGATGGCGAGCAGCGCGGGCGCGACAGCGCCGGCCTTGTTGCGCGCCGTCCCGATCGAGCCGGTCGGGCCGGCCGACCGGACAAGTGCGCGCCAGGCCCGGGCCAACGCCTATGCCGACCGCACCGACGACGCCAAGGCACCGCCATCCGAACGCACCCGTCTGGCGGCCCAGGTTCGGCCGGTCCAGAACGGCGGGAACGCGCGTCTCGATCAACGCCAGTCGTCCGCCTTCCTGGCACAGATGCTGGCCCAGGAAGAAATGCCCGAAGAGCCCGCCGAGACGCCGCTCGGCCAGCGCGCCGGCTATGCCGCTTACGCCGCCGCCGACGACGGCCGGATGCAGGTCCTCGGCCCGGCCTATGCCGGCGTCGGCCTGGTCGTCTGACCGCGCCTGCCCGCCATTCCTGATGCAGCCTGACGCGGCGCTGGCATGATCCGCCGGCGCCGTTATGCTATGGCTCGGTTACCGATCCACGACAACATTTCCACACCAACGGGAGGCTCGCGATGTCCGGCGAAGGCACCGTCATTCATGCCCTGGCGGCCGGCGCCGCCGACGCCGCTGCGATCGGCGCGCCAGAACGACCGGCCCTGAATTTCGATGGCCTGCGCGCCCTGGCAAGCGACGTCGTCGCCGGATTGAACGCGCGCGGCATCGGCGCCGGCGACCGGGTCGCCATCGTGCTGCCGAACGGACCGGAGATGGCCGCCGCTTTCGTCACCATCGCCGCCGGCTGCGCCACCGCGCCGCTGAACCCGGCCTACCGCGCCGACGAGTTCGAGTTCTACCTGGAGGACTTGAAGCCCAAGGCCCTGGTGATGCAACGCGGCGACGACACGCCCGCGCGCGGGGTCGCCGAGAAGCTCTGGCTCGCGGTGCTGGAGCTGGTGCCGGGCGACGGGCCAGCCGGCGCCTTCACCTTGCACGATGGCGACGGCGCGCTGCCGACCGACGTCACGCCGAAATG
>CAZVLI010000424.1:0-4310 GCA_964627965.1 uncultured Rhodospirillales bacterium | reverse complement strand
AAGGCCGGCGACGTCATCACCCATCTCGACGGCGAGGCGGTGCTCGGCCTGACGCTGTCGCAGGCGGTGGAGAAGATGCGCGGCCCGGTGAACTCGCCGATCGTGCTGACCGTCGCCCGACCGGGCGTGGAGCAGCCGTTCGACGTCTCCATCGTGCGCGACGTGATCAAGATCCAGTCGGTGCGCAGCCGGGTGGAGGGCGACATCGGCTATGTCCGCATCACCTCGTTCAATGAGCAAACCGAGGTCGGGCTCGACAAGGCGGTCGACAAGATCAGGGCCGAGGTCGGCGCCGACCTGCGCGGCCTGGTGCTCGACCTGCGCAACAACCCTGGCGGCCTGCTGGACCAGGCGATCGCCGTTTCTGACGCGTTCCTGAACCAGGGCGAGATCGTCTCCACGCGCGGCCGCGCCGACAGTGACATCCAGCGCTACAGCGCCCGCGAGGGCGACCTGATGGACGGCAAGCCCGTCATCGTCCTGGTCAACGGCGGTTCGGCCTCGGCCTCGGAGATCGTCGCCGGCGCGCTACAGGACCACCGCCGCGGCGTCATCCTGGGCACAAAGTCGTTCGGCAAGGGCTCGGTGCAGACCATCATCCCGCTGCAGGGCCACGGCGCCGTGCGGCTGACGACGGCGCGCTACTACACGCCTTCGGGCAAGTCGATCCAGGCCACCGGGATCGAGCCGGACATCATCGTCGAGCAAGTCACCGTGGCGGAAACGCAGCCGCCGAGCCGGCCGCGCCGTTCGGAAGCCGACTTGCGCGGTCACCTGCGCGGCGAGGACGAGCCGGAAGAGGGCGAGGAGAAGACGACGCCCGCGCCAGCGGCAGGCGCCACGCCGGCACCCGCCGAGGGCGAGAAGCCGCGCGACTTCCAGCTGTCCTACGCGCTCGATCTGCTGCGCGGCATGACGCTGCTCGGCGACCGGAAGTAGAAGGCACGGACGGGGCGACAGCCCCCGGGCGGCGATGGCGAGGAAACCGCGCAAGGCGGCAAAAGGCGGCAAGGCGAAAACGCCCCGCAAAGCTTCCGGTCGGCGGCGCGGCGTCAACCCGCTGGCGCTGGTCATCTTCCTGCTGGTTCTGGCGGCAGGTGGCGGTGTCGCGTGGCTGAGCTTCACCTACGAGCCGCCGCTGAAGCCGGGCATGCCCGGCAACGACCTGGTGATGGCGCTTGGCGACGAGACCAAGGTCATCGCCAAGCCCAAGGCCAGCGATCCGCCCGCCAAGGCAGCCGAACAGACGACGGCCGACCAAGCGGACGACAACGCCCCCGATGCCGGGCAGCAGGACGATGGTCAGCAGATGGCCGCGCCTGGCGATGACGAACCGAAGCCGGACGACGGCGGCGCCGCCGACACGGCGAGCGATCAACCCGGAACCGACGACCAGGGAACCCAGGTCGCGGCGCCGGCGCCCGCCCCCGCGACCTCCGATACGGCAACAGACGATGCGGCCGCGCCCGCGACGGACGATCAGGCCATCGCCAGCGATACCGGCGATCAGCCTGCAACGCCGGCGGCGGACCAGAGCGCCGATCAGACCGCGGACGGCAGCGCCGACCAGGGCCCGCCGGCCCCGCAGGACCAGCCGCAAGGACAGCCGCAGCGCCAGCCGGTCGGACAGCAGACGGCGATGCGGCTCAACGTGCCGCAGCCCAGCCCCGGCATCCGTCCCCGCATCGCCATCGTGCTGACCGGGCTGGGGCTGTCGAAGGCACAGACCAACGCCGCGATCCAGGCCCTGCCGGCGAACATCACCTTCGCCTTCTCGCCCTACGGCAACGACCTGCAAAGCTGGGCCGACCAGGCGCGCGAGGCCGGGCACGAGGTACTGCTGGAACTGCCGATGGAGCCGCACGGCTTCCCCAACGACGATCCCGGTCCGCACACGCTGCTGACCAGCCTGACCGAGACCGAGAATGTCGAGCGCATGACCTGGGTGCTGGACCGCTTCACCGGCTATGTCGGTGTCACCAGCCAGCTCGGCGGCCGCTTCACGACGCAGCCGGAGTCGCTGCGCCCGATCCTGGTGGAGCTGAAGAAGCGCGGCCTGCTGTTCCTCGACACTCGCAAGAGCCCTGACAGCGTGGCCGGCGAGATCGCGACAACCGCCGGTCTGGCACACGCCGACAACGACGTGTTCCTGGACGAGGCCGCCGCCGCGCGGGCCACGATCCGGGCCGGACTGGACGAACTGGAGCGGATCGCGCGCGAGCGCGGCAGTGCCATCGGCATCGGCTACCCCTTCCCGGTCACCATGGAGATCCTTTCCAACTGGGCCCGCGACCTGGAGGGCAAGGACATCGAACTGCTGCCGGTCTCGGCACTCGCACGGTTGCCGGCGGCGCAATGAGCAAGAAGAAGGCCGTCCCTTTCGAGGAGCGCCCCTATCGCCAGGGCGTCGGCATCGTGCTGCTGAACCGCGACAACCTGGTCTTCGTCGGCATGCGCGTCGACCAGACGGTCGAAGCGTGGCAGATGCCGCAGGGCGGCATCGACGAAGGCGAAGACCCGCGCGACGCGGCGCTGCGCGAGCTCGCCGAGGAAACCGGCGTGGAACAGGCCGAACTGATCGCCGAGAGCCGCGACTGGCTGCGCTACGACCTGCCGCCCGACCTCGCCGACAAGGTCTGGAAGGGGCGCTTTCGCGGCCAGGCGCAGAAGTGGTACGCGCTGCGCTTCCTCGGCACCGACGAGGACATCCGCCTGGACGCGCATGAGCAAGAATTCTCGGCCTGGAAGTGGGCGCCGCTGGCCGCCCTGCCCGACCTGATCGTGCCGTTCAAGCGACCGCTCTACGAGCAGGTCGTCGCCGAGTTCCGCCACCTGGTGGACTCGTGAGCCAACGCATCGCGTTGATGATCCACGGCGCCTTTGCCGGCCCGTGGTGCTTCGACGGCTGGCGGACGCGGTTCGAGGCCGCAGGCTGGCGGGTCGAGGCGCCCTGGCTGCGCCATCACGAACCGGGTGGCGACGCACCGGCGCTCGCCGACACGGGCCTCGCCGACTACATCGACGATCTGTCCTCGGCGATCGCCGACCTGCCGGCGAAGCCGGTGCTTGTCGGGCATTCGCTCGGCGGTTTGCTGGCGCAGGTATTGGCCGAGCGTGGTCTGGCCGTAGCGGCGGTGCTGCTGGCGCCGGCGCGGCCGTGGGGTATCGCGCCGACCAGCGAGGACGAGGTGGCCGCCGCGCTCGGCTTGATGAGCATCGGTCCGTTCTGGACGCAGACGCTGTACCCGGCGTGGGAAGTGGCGGTGGCGAACTCGCTGCAGATGCTGCCCGAGGCAGAGCGCCGGCCGGTGTTCGACAAGTTCGGGCCGGAGAGCGGCCGGGTGCTGCTTCAGACCATGCTGTGGCCGCTCGACCTGACCCGTGCCTCGGCGGTCGAGAACATCGACTGCCCGGTCTGGGTCGCCGCGTTCGGCGAAGACAAGGTGATCGCGCCCGGCAGCGTCGAACTGATCGCGCAGAAGTACGACGCCGGCTTCACGACCTACGCCGGGCGCGGCCACATGGGCCTGCTCGAGCCCGGCTGGGAAACGATCTGCGACGACGCGCTCGCCTGGCTCTAGGCTAGAGCCTGTCCTTGTGGCGGGCGGCGAACTCCAGCAACCGGTTCGGCCCGCGCAAACCCAGTACGGCTGAGATGTTGGCGCGGTGGTTTTCCACCGTCCGGTGGCTCAAGCCCATGTGCCGGGCGATTTCCTTGTTGGTCGCATAGGCCGCGAGGTGGCGCAGTACCTCGGTCTGGGTCGGCGTCAGCTTGTCGAGCAGGGCCGCCTCGCCAGCGTCGGCCACCGGGTGCTGAACCGGCGCCGTATGGTCCAGGCTGGGGCTGACGAAGCGGTCGCCGGCCAGAGCCATCTCCAGGCAGCGCGCGACCTCGTCGAACGCATCGTCCTTCAGCAGGTAGCCCAGCACGCCCAACGCCAGTGCCCGATCGACCAGCGCCTTGTCCTGGTGCATGGTCATGACGACACGGCGCACCGAGGGCGCGTTCCGGCCGATCCACTCGGCCACCGCGAAACCGTCGGCACCCGGCATCGACAGATCGAGAATGGCGATGTCCGGCGCCTCGCGCGACACCGCCTCGATCGCCGCCGGGCCGTCGGCCGCCTCGGCGACAACGGTGAAATCGCCCGACTCCTCGACCACCTCCCGCAGGCCCAGGCGGAAGATCGGATGGTCGTCGGCGATCAGGACACTGGCGAGGGTCAATTGACGGGCTCCCGCGGCGCGTCGACAAGGAGGCGCGTGCCGCCGCCGGTCCGCGGCTCCAGGACGTAGTCGGCACCGATCAT
>CAZVLI010000423.1:0-4312 GCA_964627965.1 uncultured Rhodospirillales bacterium | reverse complement strand
CCTGTCGCTCTGGCCGGCGATCCTGGCGCAGGCGGCCGCGATTGCCCTGCTGCTGTGGCTGGTGGTGACTCGGCTTGGCGGTGTCGGCGGACCGACCGCGCTACTTGGATTGGCCGGCGTGGCACTGCTGTCGACGCTGCCGTGGTACGCGGCGCGGGCGATGCCGGACGTGTTTGCCGGCGTCGTGATCCTTTGCGTGGCGATGCTGGTGGCTTGGCGGGAGCGTTTGCCGAAGCTGGCGTTGGTCTTCGTCTGGCTGATGGCCGCGCTGGCCTGCTCGGTCCACATGACGCACGTCGCCGTCGCGGGCGGTCTCGTGGTCCTGGCCGTGCTGGCGCGCCTCGTCGGCTGGCGCGCCGTCGACGGGCGCGGCACCGGACTTGCCGCGGCGGCGCTGCTCGCCGGGTTGCTGCCGAACGTGGTGATCAGCCAGCACTATTTCGACACGTGGAGCCCGACCGCGCGCACGCCGCCATTCCTGCTCGCCAGCTTGCTCGCCGACGGCACGGCGACCGCCTACCTCAAGGCGAATTGCGGGAACGAGACCTACGTTCTCTGCGACTTCCTGGACGACCTGCCGCCGCCCACCGCCGACGACTTCCTGTGGGAGAAGGACAGTCCGTGGTTCACCAGCCGCCGCCATCGGGAGATCAAGGCGGAGGAAGGCACGATCGTGCTGCGGACGTTCCTGGCCGATCCGCTCGCCGTCGCGGTCAATGCCGCCGGCCGGATGTTTCGCCAGGTCGCGGATGTCGGGCACGGCGTGCTGGAGAACCCGACGGTTGCCGTGGAGTTGGACAAGACGAAGGACATCGACTGGCTGAGGGCCGATTTCCGCGACACCCGGCAACAGCGAGATCTGGACTTCCCCAGCTTCGCGGCATCGATCGATGCCTGGTACCTGTGGTCGTCGCTCGCGGCGGCCATTGCGGTAATCGTCGTCATGGTCCGGGCGAGGCTGGGCGAGCTGCTGCTACCGCTGGCGGCGGTCGCGGCCGGTTTGCTCGGGAACGCGGCGATCACCGGCGGGGTGTCCGGCGTGCACGACAGGTACCAGGGGCGCGCCGTCTGGGTGATCTGGATTCTCCTGCTTTGCTGTCTCCTCGCGGCCTGGCGGCAGCGCCAGTCGCGTCGCTGAACCCGACTGCCCGGCGACGACGGTTGGCGCGTCCCACGCCGCTGCTCTAGCATTGGGCAGCGGCCGGCGAATACGGCCGGGCCACGGAGGAAACGGCATGCTGAGCCAGCGCGCGATCTCGGCGGATTCGCACATCGTCGAGCCGCCGAACTGCTACATCGACTTCATCGATCCGAAGTTCCGCGATATCGCGCCGCGCATCGAGCATCACGAGGGCCGCGACCGCTACGTCATCGAGGGCATGAAGCGCTCGGTGCCGCTGGCCTTCATCGACGGTGCCGGCATGACGCCGTCGGAGCGGCAGAGCACCGTGCGCAGCAAGACCTTCGCCGACGTGCGGCCGGGCGCCTACGACCCCAAGGCGCGCGCCGCCGACATGGACCGCGACGGCATCGCGGCGGAGATCATCTATGCCTCGCTCGGCATGGTGCTCTACGCGCATCCCGACGCGGCTTATCGCGACGCCTGCATGAAGGCCTACAACCGCTGGCTGGAGAGCTTCTGCGGCGGCCTGCCGGGGCGGCTGTTCGGCCTGGCGCAGACCTCGGTCACGTCGGTCGATGCGGCGATCGACGATTTCCGGCGGGCCAAGGAAAAGGGCTTCGTCGGCATGATGATGGCCGGCGACCCGGTGCACGAGGACTACGACCATCCGGACTACGACGCGCTGTGGGAATGCGCCGCCGATCTCGATATGCCGCTCTGCTTCCACATTCTCACCGCCAAGCGCGGCACGATGGAGATGGCGTTCAAGGCCGAGCGCGGCCACCACCTCAACGCCTTCATGGGCATCATCCGGGCGATCCAGGATGTCGTCGGCCTGTTCACGCTGGGCGGCGTGTTCGAGCGTCATCCGAAGCTGAAGCTGGTCTGCGCGGAGGCCGATGCCGGCTGGCTGCCGCACTACATGTACCGGATGGACCACGCCGCGATCACCTTCGCCGACGACGGCATGGTGCCGGGCCTGAGCAAGCTGCCGAGCGAGTACATCAAGCAGAATGTCTGGGCGACGTTCCAGGACGACTGGGTCGCGTTCAAGACCATCGATTTGGTGAACCACAAGCGCCTGCTGTGGGCCAACGACTTCCCGCACTCGGACTCCACCTGGCCGCGCTCGCAGGAGTTGCTGTCGCAACACGCGGCGGGCCTTAGCGAACAGCAGCGTGCTGACATCCTGCGCAACAACGTGCGCGAGCTGTTCAACCTGCCGGATGTGGCCTGACGCGGCCTCTCGAAGCTCATCGTCGTCATGCCGGCCTTGAGCCGGCATCCATGTTGACGCCAAGCCGTGTCGCTTGCCTGCCCACGCCACGGCGGTGGCGCCATGGACCCCGGATCAAGTCCGGGGTGACGGTAGGAGGCTAAATCAGCGCGCGTCCTCTAGAACGAGGTCCGATGCCTTCTCGCCGATCATGATCGACGGTGCGTTGGTGTTGCCGGAGATCAGCGTCGGCATGATCGAGGCGTCGGCGACGCGCAGGCCGTCGATGCCGCGCACGCGCAGCCGTTCGTCGACCACCGCCATCGGGTCGTTGCCCATCTTGCAGGTGCCGACCGGGTGGTAGGTGGTCTCGGCCGTCGCGCGCACCCAGTCGAGTACCTGATCGTCGGTGGTTTTATCTGGGCCGGGACCGATCTCGGAGACCTGCAGCGGCGCCATCGCCGGCGCGGTCATGATCGACTGCGCGATCCGGACGGCGCGCACGGTCAGCTCCTCGTCGCTCGGCACCGACAGGAAGTTGAAGCTGATCGCCGGCTGCTGCCTCGGGTCGGCCGACGTGACGTGGATATGACCCTTGCTCTCCGGCCGCATCACGTGGGCGTAGCAGGTCACGCCCGATGTCTTCGAGATCACCGGCCCGTTGCGCCCGGGCTCGGTCAGCATCGCCACCCAGCCGAGTAGCAGGTCGGGTGCCTCCAGGTCGTCGCGGCTCTTCACGAAGGCGCGCATCGGCGCCGCGACGCCGCCGAGCATGCCCTGGCCGGAGGTCGCGTAGCGCAGCGCCTGGCCGATCAGGCCGATGCCGCGCCCACGATCGTTGTAGGTGATGCCGCGCTTGCCGACGCGCCAGCGCGTGCGCGGCGCGAAGTGGTCGCGCAGGTTCTCGCCGACGCCGGGGAGGGCCTGGCGGACCTCGATGCCGAGTCCCTGCAGCCGTTCCGGCTGGCCGATGCCGGACAGTTCCAGCAATTGCGGCGAGTTGATCGAACCGCCGCTGACCACCACGTCGCGCCCGGCGCGCGCTTCGCGTGGCTGGCCTTCCACGCTGTAGCGCACGCCGACGCAGCGTTGGCCGTCGAGGATCAGGTTCTCGGCCAGCGCGTCGGTCTCGATATGCAGGTTCGGGCGCGAGCGGGCGGGCTTCAGGTAGCACTGTGCCGTGCTCATGCGCTGACCGCGCGAGATGCTGGCCTGACTCATGGCGATGCCGAACTGATCGGCGCCGTTGTAGTCGGGGTTGTGCGGGATGCCGACCTGGCCGGCGGCCGCGATGATGGTGGAGAAGATCGTATCGGCGTGCGAGGGGTTGGTGACGCGCAGCGGACCGTCGCGCCCGCGGAACTCATCATCGCCGTCCGCCTGATAGCTCTCCATGCGTTTGAACAGCGGCAGCACGTCGGCGTAGCTCCAGCCGCGGTTACCCATCTGTGCCCAGGTGTCGTAGTCCTGGCGCTGGCCGCGCACGAAGGCGAGCCCGTTGATGGCGCTGGAACCGCCGAGCAGGCGCCCGCGCGGCACCGGCAACCGGCGACCGTTGGTCGCGTCCTCGGGCTCGGCGCTGTAAAGCCAGTTCACTTTCGGGTTGGCGACCATGCGGGCGAAGCCGACCGGGACGCGCGTCCAAATGTTGTCACGGGGGCCGGCTTCCAGCAGCAGAACCTTGTGGCGCGGGTCGGCCGAAAGCCGGTTCGCCACCACCGCGCCGGCCGAACCGGCGCCGACGACGATGAAATCGTAGATATCCGCTTGGCTTGCTGGCACCCACCCCTCCCGGCTTCTTTGTCGCGCATTCTAACCGGCTTTGCTGGTGTCCGGGTCCGACACACACGCATGGCTGGTGATACCGGTCACAGACCTGCCGCCGCGCGTTAACCATATTCTCAGGTGAGCGGGTGGCGATGGTTCGCCGGTTTATGTACCGTTTCAGAGCGATGCAGCGAACAAGGGGTCTT
>CAZVLI010000422.1:0-4313 GCA_964627965.1 uncultured Rhodospirillales bacterium | reverse complement strand
GATGTCACTCAATCCCGGCCCTCCCCGGTGTTTTCCCATTCATTCGCAGTGGGCATAGCACCTAAACGACTGCCGGACCAGCAGCTTAGGTCCTCGACAAGCCGAGAAAGCGGGCGCCGGCCCTGGCCTCCTCGCGGCGCCGCTCGGTACGGCGCGCGGCCTCGGCATCGATGCCCCAGCGCTGCTCCTGATGCGCCTCGTCGAGCCGCGCCGCGTCGAACGCGGCGTCGATCTCCGCGGCGTCTTCCCAGACCGCCAGCGCCAGCACCACCGAGCCGAGCAACGCGGTGAGATCGCTCAGCCCCGCCAGCGCCATGTCGTCGCCGGCGTCGAGCGCCGCCGTCAGCGACGCCACCGTCCCTTCCGGTTGCGGCTCGGCGATCAGGCCGTCGACGATGCGAAAATCGACCCCGTACCGCTTCGCCGCCCAGTCCAGGTGCGGCTGCCACGCCGCGTCCTGCTCGGCGCGAAGCTGGGTGCCGGCCTCGTCGCGGTAGTACAGCAGATCGGTCTCGCCATAGGCCGCCGTCGCCGCCAGCACCTCGGCGCGCTTCTCCGGGATCAGGTCGATGGCGGCATTGGCGAGACGGAGGAGGTGCATCTCGCTGGCGGCGATCTCCTCGCCCTGCGACGCCCATTCGCCCGCCACCGCCTCGGCCAGCGCCGAGGTGGGCAGCACCAGCGGCGCCTTCTTCGGCGTGCGCACCGGCCGACCGTCCAGCAACACGGTGTGGCCACCGCCATCGGCCACGCCAGCCGTCGCTTCCTTGTAGAACCGCTTCATCCGCCTACTCGAACAACTTGCCCAGTCCCTTGACGGCGCCGCCGACCGCATCGCCCACGGTATCCGCTGCCTTGCCGACGGCCTTCGCTGCGCCGCTGGCGGCGTCGGTCGCCTTGTCGACGACATCTTTCTTCTTCGGCATCGCCCGCACCTCGCTGGCACAGGGGTGCTCGTCGCCATTGCCCGTGCTCAGCATTGGCAGCAACAAGCCAGCCCCCGGAAGCAGCGCGTTGCCGACCAGCGCCTGCACCGCGCTCCATGCCAGCGAACCGGCATCCGGTGTCACCGACGGGTCGGTCAGCGGCCCGGTGACGTTCACCCGCTGCGCCAGGCTGAACAGGCTCGGGTCCTTCGGCGCCGGCAGCAGCGACAGGTCGTACTGTTCCTCGCCGAGGTTCACACGGCCTTCGCCAGTGACGATGATCTTGTCGGTCGACAGGAACAGCGCCTTGGCGTCGGCCAGTCCGCGGTGGATCGAGAAATCCGCCAGCAGGCATTGCAGTGGCGTGTTCGCGCGGCTGTCGGTCGCCTGGCTGAAGATCTCCGTCGCCAGGTCGGCCGCGATCAGGTTGACGAGTTCGCTCTCGATCGTGCCGTTGGCGGCGACCATGGCCACCTCGCCAGCCAGACCAGCCGCGATGGCACGCGCGCTGGCGCCACGCCCCGCGACCCGGATATCGACGTCGGCCCGGCCAGTCAGCGCCGTCGGCTGTTTCGTGAACGCCGAGATCGCCGCGAGGTTCACACCGCTCCCCCGCCCTTCCAATCGCACCGCCGGCGGCGTTGCGGTCGCATCGACCTCCATCGTGGCGCCGATCTCGCCACCATCGAAGGCGAACGGCTCCAGGTTGAAGCGCGCCATGCCATCCGACGCCACGAGCCGTACCACGAGCTTCTCGCCGACATGATCGCCAATGGAGATCTTGTCGACGATCAGGGCCACGTCGGCATCCACGCCAGCGAGTGCGGCCAACGGCAGCGGCGTCTCCGAGAACACACGCTGTCCCTGACCACCAGTCCCGAGGAGCTTGTCGAGGACCAGGTGCGGCGCGTGGAACTCGCCAGTCAGCGTCTGTTCCGGTCGGTACGCGGCCTTGCCGGTGAGCGTCATCTCGCCAACCTTGAAGGTGGCGCCGCTGACCTCGATCGCACCGTCCGCACCAGGAGTGACCTTCATCTCCGCCGACACGGCGCCGCTATCGCCTGGCAGCGCGGCGTCCAGCGCTGCCAACGATGGTGCCGTCACGGTTGCTTCGATCCGCACGTCGGACTGCGTGAGCACGTCGCCGATGGCGCCGCTCGCCCGCACGCGCACCGCCGCCGCGGCGTCGTTCTCGACCTTGAGGTCGGCGAGCGCGAGTTTGCCGAGATCGCCCTTGAGCTTGCCCGACACTGCATAGGGTCCATGCGGCACCATCGCAGCGGGCAACTGCGGCGATTGCCGGATACTGCCCGACAGCGCCAGGTTGGCATCGCCGAACGGCAACGCACCGACCGTACCAGTCACATCGATGGCGTGATGGTCGGGCTTCACCAGCCGCGCGTTCAGGTCCGCCACCGCCAACTTGCCGTCGCTGTCGACGATGCGGCCCTGTGCGTCGAGCCGGCCATCTAAGGCCGGCCGCTGGCCGAGTAACGGCGCCAGTGCCACGACGTCCGGTGCCACGGCCTGGAAAGCCAGGTCGACCCCGCGCAAGGCCATCACATCGTCGATGCGCCCCGTCACCTGGCTGAGCAACGCACCGCCCTCGCGCCCAACCGCAACATCGACATCGCGTGCCGCCAGCGCATCGCCTTGTCCTGTCAGCTTGGCCGTGCCCTTGACCGGTCCGATGAGTGCCATCTCGATCCCGGCCAGTCGCAGCAAGTCGGACAACTCCGGCGCGTCGACCCTGGCGACGCCCTCCATCTTCTCGGCCGAGACCTTGCCTTCGAAGTCGACGCGCGCGTCGGCCAGCGTCGCGGTCACCCCGACGTCGAAGCTGTCTGCGCCGGTGACTGCCGCAGGATGTCCGAGCGTACCCTCGACCTCGAAGGCGGCGAGCTTGTCCGGCGCGGCACCGGCCGTGCCGCTACCGCTCAAGGACGTGCGCGCGCCGTCCCTCGTGGCACCGAGGCGCTCCAACCAGACATCAACCTCGCGACCGCCTTGGCTGAAATGAACGGCGATGCTGCTGAAGTCCGCGTTGTCCAGGCGAACGAGCCGCATCGCGCCCGCGCCGCCCAGATCGTCCTCGCCGAGACGCAGCTTGCCGTCCCGAACGCGAAGGTCCTCGATCACGAGTTCGTCGCGCAGCAACGGCCACAATGCGACCCGCATGTCGATATCACGGATGCTCGCCATCGGCGCTTGATCGGCCGCCGCACCCGCAACCTGCAGGTCGGTGAGGTGCACCCGCGTGACTATGCCCAGGTCGTAGTCCAGGCTCTCGATACGTACGTCGCGGCCCAGACCGTCGGCCAGCCGTCCCTCGACGAAGCCCTTGGCGTCGAAGCTCAGCCATGCAACGGCACCGGCGGCGACGAGCGCACCGATGAGCCAGGCGCGACGCGCCATCGACTAACCCTCCCGGTTGTCGTCGCCGGCGAGCATGATCGACCCAGTGGCCGAGATCGAACGCGGATCGCGCTGTGTCCAGCGGCCCTGCTCGACCGTCGAGAAGAACTCCGACAGGTGCTGGTTGAACATCGTCGGCTCTTCCAGGTTGATGGCATGGCCGGTACGCGGCGCCACCCACAGGCCGGACGACGGGATCGCCCGCTTCATGAAGATGTTGGCGTCCAGGCACGGATCGTCCTCGTCGCCGGTGACCAGCAACGTCGGAACGGTCAGCGCCTTCATCTTGTCTTCGAGGTCGTAGAGCGACGGGCGTTTCGCCTGCACGCCGCGCAGCGTGTTGGCGCGTCCCAGCGGTTCGTGCTCGCAGAACTGCGCCACCGACTCCGCAAAACCGCGTGGGTCCTTGTTCTGGTACTGCACGCGCGTCGTGCCGTACATGTAGGACTTCGCCACCTCCTCGGTCCCGACCGCCATGAACCGGTCGGCGACGATGTTCGACTCCTCCGAAAAGCGATTGGCCTCGCCCTTCGGCGCGCCGTAGCCGCAACCCGCGACGACGAGCGACTTGGCCAGCTTGGCGTGACGGAAGCCGAAGTGCAGCGTGGCGAAGCCGCCCATCGACAGGCCGACGACGTGCGCCTCCCCGATGCTCAGATGTCGCAGCACCGCGAGGATATCGTCGGCGGCGATGTCCTGGCCGTACTGGCTCGCGTCTTCGGGCACGTCGGACGGGGCATAGCCGCGTGCGTTGTAGACGATGCAGCGGTAGCGCCGCGAGAAGTAGCGCACCTGCGGCTCCCAGCTCCTCAGGTCGGCCGCGAATTCGTGCACGAAGATGATCGGGAAGCCGCTACCGGCCTCCTCGTAGTAGAGCTTGGCGCCGTTGCTCTGCGCATAGGGCATCGCGGTGTCCTCCCGGGCTATCGCGCGCCGGCGGGATCGAAGCCCAGACGGCGCATGGTCTCCAGT
>CAZVLI010000421.1:0-4320 GCA_964627965.1 uncultured Rhodospirillales bacterium | reverse complement strand
AGGGCCAACGCGGCATGACCGGCGAGGTGCGCACGACCTGTCCCTATTGCGGCGTCGGCTGCGGCGTGCGCGCGACGGTGCGCGATGCCGGCGTCGAGATCGCGGGCGACAAGGCGCATCCGGCCAACCACGGTCGACTGTGTTCCAAGGGCGCGGCGCTGGCGGAGACGCTGTCGCTGGACGATCGGCTGCTGCACCCCATTGTCGATGGCGTGCGCGCGAACTGGGATACCGCGCTGGACCATGTCGCCGGTGGCTTCGCGTCGGCCGTCGCCGAGCATGGCCCCGACAGCGTCGCGTTCTACGTCTCCGGGCAGCTCCTGACCGAGGACTACTACGTCGCCAACAAGCTGATGAAGGGCTTCATCGGTTCGGCCAACATCGACACTAACAGCCGGCTGTGCATGGCCTCGTCGGTCGCCGGGCATCGCCGCGCCTTCGGCAGCGACACGGTGCCCGGCACCTACGAAGACCTGGACCAGGCCGACCTGGTGGTGCTGGTTGGCTCCAACCTGGCCTGGTGTCACCCGGTGCTGTTCCAGCGCCTGCTGGCCGCGCGCGAACGACGCGGCACCCGCATCGTCGTGATCGACCCGCGCCGCACCGTCAGCGCCGAGGCGGCCGACCTGCACCTGCCGCTGACGCCCGGTAGCGACGTGGCATTGTTCAACGGGCTGCTGGCGCACCTTGCCGACCATGCCGACGAGAACTACATCGCGCGCCACACCGACGGTGCGGCGGCGGCGCTGGCGGCGGCATGGACGCTGTCCGGGGACGCGGTCGCGGCCGAGACCGGCCTGTCGCGGGCGCGCCTCGACGCGTTCTACGAACTGTTCGCCGCCAACGAACGCGTGGTCACGGTCTACTCGCAAGGCGTGAACCAGGCGACGACGGGTACGGACAAGGTCAACGCCATCATCAACTGCCACCTGCTGACCGGGCGCATCGGCCGGCCGGGCATGGGGCCGTTCTCGGTCACCGGTCAGCCGAACGCGATGGGCGGGCGCGAGGTTGGCGGGCTGGCCAACATGCTGGCCGCGCACATGGCCATCGAGAACCCGGATCATCGCGCGCTGGTACAGGACTTCTGGGGCAGCCCGACCGTCGCCGACCGGCCGGGCCTGAAGGCGGTCGACCTGTTCCGCGCCGTCGGCGACGGTCGGATCAAGGCGCTGTGGATCATGGCGACCAACCCCGCCGACAGCCTGCCGGAGAGCGATCTCGTCGCGACGGCACTGGAAGCCTGTCCGCTGGTCGTGGTGTCCGACGTGACGCGGCATACCGACACCACGCGCCACGCCGATGTGCTGCTGCCGGCCGCCGCCTGGGGCGAGAAGGACGGCACCGTCACCAACTCCGAGCGCCGCATCTCGCGCCAGCGCGCGTTCCTGCCGTTGCCGGGCGAGGCCAGGCCGGATTGGTGGATCGTGTCGGATGTCGCCCGGCGCATGGGCTTCGCCGGCTTCGACTACGACAGCCCGGCGGCGATCTTCCGCGAGTATGCCGCGCTGACCGCCACCGACAATGGCGGCAGCCGCGACCTGGACCTCGGCGGGCTGGCTGGCCTGAGCGATGCCGCGTACGACACGCTGGCGCCGGTGCAGTGGCCGGTGCCGGCCGATCCGGTGGTGCCGGCCGACAAGCGCTTCTTCGCCGCCGGCGGGTTCTTCACCGACGATCGCCGCGCCCGTCTGGTGCCGACACCGGTGCGCCGTCCGGCCGCCGCGACCGACGCGACCTATCCGCTGGTGCTGAACACCGGGCGCATTCGCGACCAGTGGCACACGATGACCCGCACGGCCAAGGCCGCGCGTCTGTCGGCGCACCTCGCCGAGCCGTTCGCCGAGATCCATCCCGACGACGCGGCCAAGCATGGCATCGAGGCGGCGGGCCTGGTGCGGGTCGAGAGCCGGCACGGCGCCATCGTCGTGCGGGCGCTGATCTCCGAACAGCAGCGGCCCGGCTCCGTCTTCGTGCCGATGCACTGGACCGATCAGGTGGCGAGCGACGCGCGCGTCGACCGCCTGGTTGCGGGCGCTGTCGATCCGGTCTCCGGGCAACCCGAGTTGAAGCACACGCCGGTCGCCCTCGCGCCGGTGGGATCGGCCTGGTATGGCTTCGCAGTCTCGCGGGCGCGTCCTGCGGCGCCGGCGCGCGTCGGCTACTGGGCGCTGGCGCGGGCCAGCGCCGGCTGGCGGATCGAGCTGGCTGGCGGCACTGCCGTTGACGACTGGCGGGAGTTGTTCGCCGAGCTGTGCGGCCTGACGGCATCGCGCGTGGCGATCCACACGTATCACGATGGCGCGCGCGGCGAGCACCGTCTGGCGGCGTTCGATGGCGGACGGCTCGAGGCGGCGCTGTTCGTCGGGCCGAGCCCGGTCGCGGTGTCGCGATCCTGGGCCGCCGCGCAGCTCGACGAAAGCCACGAGGCGGGCGCGGGGCTGGCATTGCTGGCCGGGCGAGGCGGGGCCGATAGCCCCGATGTCGGCGCGCTGGTCTGCGCCTGTTGCAATGTCGGGACGCGTCAGATCGAGGCAGCCGTCGCTGGCGGTGCCGATAGCGTCGACGCGGTTGCCGTCGCCACGAGCGCCGGCAGTAACTGCGGCTCCTGCCGTACCGAGGTTGGGAGGTTGATCGATGCGAGCCGTCTCCGTACCGCCGTCTGAGGCCGCGCCGGCTCGGCTGGCGCCGCTGGCCAAGCTGCCGGTGTTTCTCGATCTGGCCGGCAAACCGGTCATCGTCGCCGGTGGCGATGCGGCGGCGGCCTGGAAAGCGGAACTGGCCACGGCCGCCGGGGGCGAGGTCACGGTCTTCGCGCCCGAACTGTCGGAGACCATGGCCGCGTTACGGCTCCGGGGCGTCTCGGCAGGCAGCTTGCGGATCGAGGCGCGCGAATGGTTGCCCGGTGACATGGCTGGCGCGGCGCTGGCAATCATGTCCGCCGCCAATGATGACGAGGCACAAGCCTTCCACGACGCGGCACGGACTGCTGGCGTGCCGGTGAACGTGATCGACCGGCCGGCCTGGAGCACGCTGCAGTTCGGTTCGATCGTCAACCGCTCACCGGTCGTGGTCGGTATCTCCACTGACGGTGCCGCGCCGATATTGGCGCAGGCGATACGTCAGCGCATCGAGACGGTATTGCCGCCGGCGCTTGCGGGCTGGGCGGCGCAGGCGAAGCGGCTTCGGGCCGAGGTTGCGCGACGCCTGCCGACGGCGGCGCAGCGCCGGGCCTACTGGACGCGCTTCGCCAATGCCGCGTTCGGGCGCGGCGCGGAACCGGCTATCGAGACTGAGGCGGTGGCGCGGGTGGGCAGAGTGACGCTGGTCGGCGCCGGGCCGGGCGAAGCCGGCCTGCTGACGCTGAACGCGGTGCGCGCGATGCAGGCCGCCGATGTGATCCTGTTCGACGAGCTGGTTTCCGACGAGGTGCTCGACCTGGCGCGACGCGAGGCGCGCAAGATGCTGGTCGGCAAGCGTGGCGGTCGCGTCTCCTGCCGGCAAGAGGACATCAACGCGACGATGGTCCGTTTCGCGCGCGCTGGTCGTCAGGTGGTGCGTCTGAAGTCGGGCGACCCGATGGTATTCGGCCGTGCCGGCGAGGAGATCGACGTCCTGCGCGCCGCGGGGATCGAGGTCGACGTGGTGCCGGGCGTGACCACGGCGCTGGCGCTGGCGTCCCGTCTCGGCGTGTCGTTGACCCGTCGTGGGGTGGCGTCGTCGCTGCGCTTCGTCACTGGCCACTCCTGGAAGGGCGAGGTGCCGGCCGATCTCGACTGGCACGCGCTGGCCGATCCGACCGCGACCACGATCTACTACATGGCCGGACGCACGATGCCGGAGATCGCACGGCGTCTGATCGATGAGGGCGTCGCAGCCGGTACGCCGGTCGTCATCGCTCGTGCGCTCGGTCGTGCGGACGCAACGCACTGGCGCGCCAGCCTCGTCGACCTCGCCCGGGGCGACGCGATCCCGACCGGCGAAGGCGCGGTGATCGTCGGGGTCGGTCGGGTGTTCGCCGCCGCTGCCGCCGACGTTGCCGAGGCGCCCTTGGCGATCGCGGATCGTGGGTAAGTCGTTAATCAAGCTGCCCTAGGCTGCCCCACGGCGCGGCGCCGAGACGGCGGACCGTTGCCGCGGTTGGCCCTGGGGGAGGCTCATGACGCAGCTGCATCCGATTATCTTGTCTGGGGGTTCGGGGACTCGTTTGTGGCCGACGAGCCGGACGGGGTACCCGAAGCAGCTGCTGCCGCTGCTGAGCGAGAACTCGATGCTGCAGGAGACGGCCAGGCGGGTGGCGCCGGGCGAAGGCTTCGCGGC
>CAZVLI010000420.1:0-4331 GCA_964627965.1 uncultured Rhodospirillales bacterium | reverse complement strand
TACACTCTTTCCCACACGACGCTCTTCCGATCTGGTCGGACGTCGAATCGCTGGCCGACCAGATCGGAAGAGCGGCGTCGATCCGGACGAGTACCAGGGCTTCGCTTTCGGCATGGGTATCGACCGCATCGCGATGCTGAAATACGGCATCCCCGACCTGCGCGAGTTCTTCGAGAGCGATCTGCGCTGGCTGCGCCACTACGGCTTCGCCTCGCTTGACCTGCCGACCTTGTCGGGAGGGCTGACGCGATGAAGTTCACGCTGTCCTGGCTCGAAGAGCACCTGATCACCGACGCCACCGTCGACGAGATCGCCGACACGCTGACCCGCATCGGCCTGGAGGTCGAAGAGGTCTGGAACCCGGGCGAGACGATGAAGCAGTTCGTCGTCGGCTACGTCGTCGAGGCGAAGCAGCACCCCAACGCCGACCGCCTGCGCGTCTGCATGGTCGATAACGGTACCGAAACGATCCAGGTGGTCTGCGGCGCGCCGAACGCGCGAACCGGCATGAAGGGGGTGTTCGCGCCGTCGGGCACGACCATCCCGGGCACCGGCCTGGAGCTGCGCGCGACCAAGATCCGCGGCGAGTCGTCGAACGGCATGCTCTGCTCGGAGCGCGAGATGGGCCTGTCGGACGAGCACGACGGCATCATCGAGTTGCCCGAGGACGCGCCGGTCGGCCAGCCCTTCGCGCCGGTGATGGGTCTGGACGATCCGGTGTTCGACGTTGCCATCACCCCGAACCGACAGGACTGCCTCGGCGTCTACGGCATTGCCCGCGACCTTGCCGCCGCCGGTCTGGGCGAACTGCGTGAGTTCGCGCCGGAGACCGTGAAGGGCGGCTACGAAAGCCCGATCAAGGTGTCGCTCGACCTGTTCCCTGCCGATGCCACCGACGCCTGCCCGTGCTTCGTCGGGCGCTATTTCCGCGGCGTGAAGAACGGCCCGAGCCCGGACTGGATGCAGCGGCGCCTGCGCGCCATCGGTCTGCGGCCGATCTCGGCGCTGGTCGACATCACCAACTACGTCACCTACGACCTCGGCCGTCCGTTGCACGTCTTCGACGCCGCCCACGTCACCGGCGACATCCGTCCGCGCCTGGCGCGAGCGGGTGAGAAATTGATGGCGCTGAACGGCAAGGAGTACGAGCTCGACGAGACCATGACGGTCATCGCCGACGAGGCCAAAGCGGAGGGCCTGGGCGGCGTGATGGGCGGCGAGGAAAGCGGCTGCACCGAGACCACCACGGACGTGTTCCTGGAGGTCGCGCTGTTCGATCCGCTGCGCACCGCCGCGACCGGCCGCAAGCTGCAGATCGATTCCGACGCGCGCTACCGTTTCGAGCGCGGCGTCGATCCGGCCATGGTCCTGCCCGGCGCCGAACACGCGACCAGGCTCATTCTCGACCTGTGCGGCGGCGAGGCGTCCGACCTCGTCATCGCCGGCTCGCCCGAGGTGCCGCCGAAGGAAGTGATCTTCCGGCCCGAGCGCACGCGCACGCTGGGCGGCCTGGAACTCGATGCCGACCGTCAGGCCGAGATCCTGGAGACGCTCGGCTTCGCGCTCGACCGCGACGATCCCGATCGCTGGCGCGTCACCGCGCCGACATGGCGCTCCGACGTCGACGGCGAGGCCGACATCGTCGAAGAGGTCACCCGCATCCACGGCCTGGACGAGGTGCCGTCGGTGCCGCTGCCGCGCGAGCATGTGATCTCGCAGCCCTCGCTCACCGTCGGCCAGCGCCGTGTGCCGCGTGCCAAGCGCGCCCTGGCCGCCCGCGGGCTGGTCGAATGCGTCACCTGGTCGTTCACCAGCTCCTCGATCGCCGCGCTGTTCGGCGGCGACGGCTCGCTGAAGCTGGCCAACCCGATCAGTGCCGACCTGGACGAGATGCGGCCATCGATCCTGGCCAACCTGCTGGCCGCGGCGCAGCGTAACCAGGCGCGCGGCTTCCCCGACCTGGCGCTGTCCGAGGTCGGCCCGGCCTACCGCGACATGACGCCGAAGGGCCAGGACATGGTCGCCGGCGGCATCCGTGTCGGCAATATGGTCGGCCGCAACTGGCAGGGCGGCACCCGCGACGTCGACGTGTTCGACGCCAAGGCGGACGCGCTGGCCGCGCTCGCCGCCGCCGGCGCGCCGGTCGACAGCCTGCAGGTCGTGGCCGAGGCGCCGGCCTGGTACCACCCCGGCCAGTCCGGGACGCTCCGGCTCGGGCCGCAGAACGTGCTCGCCTATTTCGGCACGCTGCATCCGCGCGTGGTCGAGGCGCTGGACGTGAAGGGGCCGGCCGTCGGCTTCGAGGTCTATGTCGAGAAGACGCCGCTGCCCAAGGCCAAGGCCGGTCGCGCCAAGCCGCGCGTCGAGCTGCTGCCGCTGCAGCCGGTGGAGCGCGACTTTGCCTTCGTCGTGGCCAAGGACGTCGCCGCCGACGCGATCCTGCGTGCCGCCCGCTCGGCCGACAAGAAGCTGATCGACGGCGCCGAAGTGTTCGACGTTTACAGTGGCAAGGGCATCCCCGACGACGCGAAGTCCGTCGCGATCGCCGTGCGCTTGCAGCCGCGCGACAAAACGCTGACCGACGCCGAGATCGACGCCGTCGCCGCCAAGGTCGTCGCCGCCGTCACCAAGGCCACCGGCGCCAGCTTGCGCGGGTGACACAACCGATGTAGATGCCCGGATCAAGTCCGGGCATGACGCACTATATCTTCGTCATGGCCAGGCTCGACCCGGCCATCTCTTCATGGACGCCGATGACCGACCCAAGCCGTATCCGTAACTTCGCGATTATCGCGCATATCGACCACGGCAAGTCGACGCTCGCCGATCGCCTGATCGAGCGCTGCGGCGGGCTGCAAAGCCGCGAGATGCACGAGCAGGTGCTCGACTCCATGGAGCTGGAGCGCGAGCGCGGCATCACCATCAAGGCGCAAACCGTGCGCCTGGACTACAAGCACACCGATGGCCAGGACTACGTCCTGAACCTGATCGACACGCCAGGCCACGTCGACTTCGCCTACGAGGTGAACCGGTCGCTGGCCGCTTGCGAGGGCTCGCTGCTGGTGGTCGACGCCACCCAGGGCGTCGAGGCGCAGACCCTGGCCAACGTCTACCAGGCGATCGAGAACGACCACGAGATCGTCCCGGTACTGAACAAGGTCGACCTCGCCTCGGCCGACCCGGAGCGCGTGACGCAGCAAATTGAAGATGTGATCGGCATCGACGCGTCCGGGGCGGTAATGACCTCGGCCAAGACGGGCCTGGGCATCGACGATGTGCTGGCCGCGCTGGTCGAGCGCCTGCCGCCGCCCCAGGGCGACGCCAGCGCACCGCTCTCCGCCCTGCTGGTCGACAGCTGGTACGACCCGTATCTGGGCGTCGTCGTGCTGGTCCGGATCATGGATGGCGAGCTGAAGAAGGGTCAGCGGGTGAAGCTGATGGCTACCGGCCAGGAGCACCTGGTCGACCAGGTCGGCATCTTCAAGCCGAAGCTGACCAAGGTCGACGTGCTGGGCCCGGGCGAGCTCGGCTACTTCACCGCCTCGATCAAGACCGTCGCGGAGACCAACGTCGGCGACACCATCACCGACGCGCGCAAGCCGACGGCGAAACCGCTGCCGGGCTTCAAGCCGTCGATCTCGGTGGTGTTCTGCGGCCTGTTCCCGATCGACTCCGGCCAGTTCGAGGACCTGCGCGAGGCGCTTGCCCGCCTGCACCTGAACGACGCGAGTTTCAATTACGAGATGGAGAGCTCGCCGGCGCTGGGCTTCGGCTTCCGCTGCGGCTTCCTGGGCCTGCTGCACATGGAGATCGTGCAGCAGCGCCTGGAGCGCGAGTTCAACATCGACCTGATCACCACGGCGCCGTCGGTGATCTACCGCGTGCACAAGACCGACCGCACGGTGATGGAAATTCACAACCCGGTCGACATGCCGGATCCGGTGCACATCGACTTCATCGAGGAGCCGTGGATCCGCGCCACCATCCTGGTGCCCGACGACCATCTCGGCGCCGTGCTGAAGCTCTGCGAGGAGCGACGCGGGACGCAGGTCAACCTGACTTATGCCGGCAGCCGCGCGATGCTCGACTACCGCCTGCCGCTGAACGAGGTGGTGTTCGACTTCTACGACCGGCTGAAGTCGGTGAGCCGCGGCTATGCCAGCTTCGACTACCAGCTCGAGGATTACCAGAAGGGCGACCTGGTGAAGATGTCGATCCTGGTGAACCAGGAGCCGGTCGACGCGCTCGCCACCATCGTCCACCGCACCCGCGCCGAGAAGCGAGGCCGGGCGATGTGCGAGAAGCTGAAGGAGCTGGTGCCGCGGCAGATG
>CAZVLI010000419.1:0-4335 GCA_964627965.1 uncultured Rhodospirillales bacterium | reverse complement strand
TCAGGTGCTCGATCAGGCGCTTGATGGTGCCGCCCTTGCCGGCGCCGTCACGGCCTTCCAGCACGATGGCCAGCCGCTCACCGCGCTCCTTCACCCAGGCCTGCAGCTTCAGCATCTCGATCTGCAGGCCGACGAGTTCGGTTTCGTATGCCTCGCGCGGCATGCGCCGCGGGTAGGGGTACTTGGCCTCGCCGTTCTTGCGCGCCTCGCGCAGCTTCACGATCTTCTCGTCGCCCTGGTCCTTGGGCATGGCGCAACTCCTCGTCGAAGGCCGGCGATGCTAGCAGCCGGACTGGCGATAACCTAGTTCAGCTTCAGCCTATCGACCGCGCCTTGATCGAAGGTGAAGCCGAGGCCCGGCCGGTCGGGGATCAGCAGGTCACCGTCGGCCATCTCCATCGCCTCGCTGTAGAGCGGGATGAACCAGGGCATGTGCTCGGTCACCGGACAGTGCGGCATCGCGCCGCAAAGCTGCAGGCTGTACTCGGTAAAGACATGCGGCGAGACAGGCAGGTCGTAGGCCGACGCCATCGCCGCGACGCGCATGAATTCCGTGATGCCGCCGACGCGCTGCAGGTCGGGCATCAGGACGTAGGCGCTCTTCCGCTCGATCATGTCGCGGAAGCCGTAGCGCGCGTACTCGGTCTCGCCCGAGGCGACCGGCATCGGCACGGCGGCGGCGACCTCGGCCGAGCCTTCCAGATCGTAGGCCTGCACCGGCTCCTCGAACCACGCCAGGTTGGCCGGCTCCAGCGCCCGGCCGAGCGCGATGGCGTGCGCCACGGTCAGCCCCTGGTTGGCGTCCGACATGAGCTGGATATCGGGGCCGATGACCTCGCGGATGGCCAGCGCGCGTTCCACGTCGTCGGCGATGCGCTTGCTGCCCAGGCGCATCTTCATCGCCCGGAAGCCCTGGTCGAGGAAGGACTGCGCTTCGGCCTGCAACGCGTCGATGGAACGCGACAGCCACAGGCCGCCGCTGGCATAGGCCGGCACCCGCTCGCGTGCCCGGCCCAGCAACGCCGCGACCGACAGACCGGTGTCCTTGCCCGCCAGATCCCACAGCGCGGTGTCGAGCGCGGCGATGGCGAACAGGCTGACGCCCTTGTGGCCGACGAAGTTGATGTCGGACCACATGTCGTTCCAGATGGCGGTGCGGTCGCTGGCCTGGCGGCCGACGACGACCGGCTCCAGGCTCCGCACCATCGCGTCAAGCACGGCCAACCGACCGGTGTTGAGCGCGAACAGCATGCCTTCGCCGCTGGTGCCGTCGGTGCCGTCGAGCCAGACCAGCAGGCAGCCGATCTTCTCGATGCGGTGGATCGAGGTGCTGAGCGGTTCCGCCAGCGGCAGCGCGATGGCCTGGGTCCGCAAACCGGTCACTTTCATCGGGGCGCTCCTCCATGGCGTTTCTCGAACAGCGCGAACAGTAGCAGTCCGGCGAAGAAGCCGCCGAGGTGCGCTTCCCAGGCGATCGCCTTCACCTCGCCGAAACTGCCGAAGCCGGTGTAGCCGAAGCCGATGTTGACCACGACGAAGGACAGCACGAGCACCCAAGGGCCGACGACGCGGCCGGGCCGTTCCGGGTCGCGGCTGCGCAGGCGGAAGCGGGCGAAGCGGATCGAGCCGCCGAACAGGCCGGAGACCGCGCCCGACGCGCCGACGATCAACACGATGCCGTCGGTGATCCAGTACGACAGCGTGCTGGCGAGCGCCGCGAACACGGCGCACACGAGATAGAAGGCGAGGAAGCGCGTCGGCCCCAGCCGCCGCTCCACCGGTGTCCCGAAGGCGAGCAGGAACAGCATGTTGATCGCCAGGTGTACCCAGTCGCCGTGCAGGAAGGCGTAGCTGAGCGGGGTCAGCCAGATCGACGCGTCGTCCGGCCACACGAAGCCGCCGCCCGGCACCACGAACAGCGCCGGGATGAAGCCGAAGTTGAACATCACGTCCGCGTCGGCCTGGGCGCCGAGGCCGAAGCTACGCGCCACGTGGATGGCCACGTTCGCGACGATCAGGATCAGCGTCAGCCGCGTCGTGTTGAAGGCCGGTACGTGGCCGGTATTCGGCGCGGGCGAAGGAGGGAAGGGTGGCTGGCTCATGCGCCGGCGACCCTATCCCATTCCGGCCCGGCAATCCCACCACCATGTGCGGTTCGGCCACGACGGCGGAGGACGGATTTGACATGATCATCATCATGCGAGATCATTTCGCATGATGATGATCATGTGGAATTCTCGATGAGCCGTCGCCAGCAGCAGAAGGCGCAGACCCGAGAGCGCCTATTGCAGGCGGCCGCGGCGCGGTTGCGGGCGGATGGACCCGACGGCATGCCGGTCGCCGAGGTGATGGCCGATGCCGGGCTCACCCACGGCGCCTTCTACAGCCACTTCGCCGACAAGCAGGCGCTGGTCGATGCCGCCCTGCACGACGCCATGACCGGTTCGCGGGCGGCGTGGTTCGAGGGGCTCGACGAGGTGCGTGGCGCCACGCGCCTGCGCTGGCTCGCCGGCCGCTACCTGAACGAGCAGCATCGCGACCGGCCGCAGGACGGATGCGCGCTGGCCTGCCTGGCCGCCGACGCGGCGCGCGGGCCGGCGGAGCTGCGCCAGCGTTACCAAGGGGAACTGGCGCAGTCGCTCGCTCGCCTAGCGGAAGGCTTCGACGAGATCGAAGGCGAAGGCGGCGACGATGCGGCCATCGCCTTCCTGGCGCTGTGCATGGGCGGGGTCAGCATGGCGCGTGCGGTCGATGACCCGGAACTGTCGCAGCGGATCTTGCGGGCCTGCCGGATGCTCGCGCCCCGGCTGGCCCCCGACGCCGACGACGAGACATGAAACCGACAACGAGGAGAGCGACATGGTGAGCGGGCAAGCCTACGGCGCCAAGCAGTTCGCGACGGTCAAGGGCCGCCGCATGGCGTACATCGAAACCGGCGAGGGCGACCCGATCGTCTTCCTGCACGGCAACCCGACCTCGTCCTACCTGTGGCGCAACGTGATGCCGCACTTGGAGGGACGCGGGCGGCTGATCGCGCCGGACCTGATCGGCATGGGCGACTCCGACAAGCTCCCCGACAGCGGCCCGGACCGGTATCGCTTCGTCGAGCATCGCGACTACCTGTGGGACCTCCTCGACCAGCTCGGCGTCCGCGAGAACGTCACGCTGGTGATCCACGACTGGGGCTCCGCGCTTGGCTTCGACTGGGCCAACCAGCACCGCGAGGCGATGCGCGGCATCGCCTACATGGAATCCATCGTCTGTCCGCTGGAGTGGGACGACTGGCCCAAGCGCGTCGCGCCGGTCTTCCAGGGCTTTCGGTCGCCCAAGGGCGAGGAGATGGTGCTGGAGCAGAACGTCTTCGTGGAGAAGGTGCTGCCCGGCTCGGTGATCCGCGAGATGAGCGACGCGGAAATGGGCGAGTACCGTCGGCCGTTCAGCGAGCCCGGCGAGGATCGCCGCCCGACCCTGACCTGGCCGCGCCAGATCCCGATCGCCGGCGAACCGGCCGACGTGGTCGAGATCGTTCAGGCCTATGGCGACTGGCTGAAGGCCAGCGACATGCCGAAGCTGTTCGTCAACGCCGATCCGGGCGCGATCCTGCGTGGCCGCGCCCGCGACTTCTGCCGGACATGGCCGAACCAGACCGAGGTCACCGTCGCCGGCACGCACTTCATCCAGGAGGACTCGCCCGCCGAGATCGGCAAGGCGATCGCCGACTGGCTCCCCGGCTAGGACGTTTTCCGCTCACGCGGATTCGTACCGGCCCGCTCCCCCACCCGGCCACCCACAAGGATACTGGCGCTGGGTGGTCGGGTGGGGGAGCGGGCCGGTGCCGTCTATGCGGAACGTACTAGCGGTACTGGTGCAGGCCGCCGGTGTCGGCGGCCAGGGTCTTGTACTGCCCGGTCGTCGCCAGGCGGTGCACCCGGTCGATGGCGTCGATTACCGTATCGGGGTGGCTGTAGGGCAAGGGATGGCCAGCGCCCGGAAGCACGATGGCCTGTGAATGCGGCACGGCCTCGTGCAGCGCGGCGGAATGCAGCGTCGGGCTCACGACCGTGTCGGCGTCGCCGGTGACGATCACCAGCGGCACCTTGATCTCGTGGTAGCGCGCCGACTGCGCGCGAAGGAACGGCTTCAGCAGCCGTACGTCCTCGGCATTGGCGCGATAGCTGTCCGGCCGCAGCGCCAGGCGCCACGGCGCGCGCGCGTAGCTCGTCGGCACCGGCTCCGGCGCGAACGCCGAAGCCACCGACGCGTCCGCCAGGAAGGTGGATAGCGGCAGCGGCAGCGTGCTGACCAAGAGATCGCCGATCACCGGCCAGGCCGGCA
>CAZVLI010000418.1:0-4337 GCA_964627965.1 uncultured Rhodospirillales bacterium | reverse complement strand
CCTGCAGGACCGCGTGATCGAACGTATCGGCGGCCGGCGTCAGATCCCGGTCGACGTGCGCATCGTCTGCGCCACCAACCAGGATCTGCAGGCGATGATGACCGACGGCGGCTTCCGCGAGGACCTGTTCTACCGCCTGAACGAGATCAACGTGTCGGTGCCGCCGTTGCGCGAGCGTCAGGGCGACGCCAACCTGCTGGCGACTTTCTTCCTCGGCCGGCTCAACGAGCAGTACAGCAAGTCGGTGCGCGGGCTGTCGGAGTCGGCGCGCGCGGCGATTGCCAGCTACGAGTGGCCGGGCAACGTGCGTGAGTTCGAGAACCGCATGAAGAAGGCGGTGATCATGGCGGACGGCAAGGTGCTGTCGCCGGAGGACCTGGAACTGGAAGCGGCCGACGAGGCTCAGGTTCTGCCGAACCTGAAAGAAGCGCGCGAGGCGGCCGAACGGCGCGTCGTGCGCCAGGCCCTGGCGCTCACGCAGGGCAACGTCTCGAAATCGTCGAAGTTGCTCGGTATCAGCCGACCGACGCTCTACGACCTGATGCGCGATCTCGGAATCGCAAACAAGGACTGACGCTGCGCGCGCGGTGGGCGCGCACATCGATTGGAGGACATCCATGGCCAAGGAACCCGGCAAGGGAATGGGTTTGCGCGGTTGGTTGCTGATCGTCGGCGTGCTGGTGATCGTCGCGGTCGTCGGCGCCATCTTCGTTGCCGCCCGTTCGAGCGGCGACGCTTCGGAGCACATTGCCGCCGGTCGCCAGCATATGGCCGACGGCAAGCTTCGCGCCGCGATCATCGAATTCAAGAACGCGGTCAAGACCGACCCGGACAGCGGCGAGGCCCGTCTGGCGTTGGGCGAAGTGGCGCTGCGGGTCAACGACCTGCGTACCGCGGAGAAGGAGCTTCGCCAGGCTCGGGCGCTCGGCATCGAAGAGCCGCGCGTCGTGTTGCTGCTGGCCGAGACCTACGTCCGTCTGGGCCAGGCGGAGGACGTCCTGACCCACGTGACGCCCGGCGACCGCGGGCAGAAGGTCGAGGCTTCGGTCCACGCCTATCGCGCCCGCGGCTATCTGCTGAAGCGCGAGCCGGAGCAGGCGAAGGCGGAGATCGACGCCGCGCTGAAGCTGGACGAGGAAAATGTCGAGGCACGCCTGAACCTGGCGCAGGTGCTCTACAACGAGCAGATCTTCGACCGCGCCGAGGCCGAGGTCGACCGCGCCCTGGCGGCGGAGGCCGGCAACGAGCGGGCGCGTCTGATGAAGGCGCAGTTGCGTCGCCGGTCCGACGATCCGGAGGGCGCGCTGAAGGAGTTCACTGCGGCGATCGACGCCGAGCCGAACTCGCCGACCGCGCGTCTTGGCCGTGCCGAAATCCTGCTCACGCAGAACAAGCTGCAGGAGGCCAAGACCGATATCGACGCGGTGCTGTCGCGCTATCCCAAGCATCCGATCGGGCATTACCTGAACGGCGTCTACCTGGCGCGCGAGGGCCAGGAGGCCGATGCCATCACGGCGTTGCAGGAGATGGGCGATTTCCAGCGCCGTCATCCGCAGTCGCTCTACCTGATGGGCATGCTGACGCTGCGCAGCAAGCAGTACGAGCAGGCCGAGACGTCGCTGCGCACCCTGCTGGGCCTGCTGCCCGACAACAGTGCGGCGCTCAAGCTGCTGGGCGAGGTGTATCTGCGCAAGAAGCAGCCGGACAAGGCGGTCGATGTTCTAGAACCGCTGTTGGAGAACAGTGCCACCGACTTGCGCCTGAAGGCGTTGCTGGCCGAGGCATACATGCAGAACCGCCAGCCGGCGGCGGCCGCGACGCTGATGGAGGAGATCGCGGTCGAGAACCCGGAGAACACGGCGTTGCGCACCCGCCTCGCCGTCAGCCGTTTGCGCAGTGGCGAGAGCACCGCTGCGGTGAGCGAGTTGGAGCAGGTTCTGGAAGCCGACCCGGGCGCCGGCCAGGCCAACTTCCTGCTGGTGATGACGCACATCCGCAACAACGAGACCGACAAGGCGTTGGCCGCGGCCCAGGCGATGCGCGACAACATCCCGGGCAGTCCGATGCCGGACAATCTGATCGGTGCCGTTCTGGCGCGGAAGGGCGACACCGCGGGCGCCAGGACCGCGTTCCGCAACGCGCTGGCCAAGAACGCGACCTTCGCGCCGGCGCACATCAACCTGGCACAGCTCGACGAAGCCGACGGCAAATTCGAGGCTGCCCGCGAGCGCTACATGGAGGTGCTCGGCCGCAACGAGAAGTCGCTCTCCGCGTTGCTGGCGCTGGCCAAGCTGGAGGCGCGCGAGGGCAAGCGCGACAAGGAGCTGGAGTGGTTGCGGCGGGCCAACGAGGCCCAGCCCAACATGACCGAGGCGCGCACGCGCCTCATCACGGCGCTAGTCCAGCGCGGGAACACGACCGAGGCGACGGAGCTGGCGCGCCAGTTCGTGGCCGATGCGCCCGAGAACGCGCTGGCGCTGGATATCCTGGCCCGGACCTATCTGGCCGGTAACGATGCGTCGAACGCCGTGTCGACCTACCGTCGCCTGGTCAATCTGGTGCCGGACTCGCCGGTGGCGTTGCAGCGCCTTGCCGGCGCGATGGTGGTGGCCAAAAACTACGGCGGTGCGCGCCGCGCGCTGCTGCAGGCGACCGACATCGCGCCCGAGCGCGTCTCGCTCTACCAGGCGCTGGTCGAGGTCGAGCTCGCGGACGGCAAGACTGCGCCGGCGCTTGTCGCCGCGGAGAAGGTGCGCGACCTGCATCCGGACCAGGCGGGCGGCTACGCGCTGATCGGCGACGTCAAGATGCGCACCGGCGATCCGGAAGGCGCGGCCGCCGCCTACCAGGCCGCGCTCGACCGGCAGGAGACCGGTCCGCTGACGCACCGCCTTTATCAGGCCTACGTCGCGGACGGTCAGCGCGAACGCGGCCTGGCGTTGATGCAGGACTGGATCGGCCGGAACCCGGACGACAGCGCCGCGCACTTCGCCCGCGCCAGTCACTACCTGGCGGACGGCGACTACGAGAACGCGCTGAAGTACCACGAGGAGTTGGCCGGGATGGCGCCGGACAACCGTGTCGTGAACAACAACCTGGCATGGCTGTACGATCAGAAGGGCGACCCGCGCGCGCTTGAGTTCGCCGAGAAGGCGAATGAAGGCGACCGTACGCCGCCGGAGATCGTCGATACGCTGGGGTGGATCCTGGCCCGAAGGGGTGAAACCGATCGTGCCATCGAGTTGCTGCGCGAGGCCGCAACGGCCCGGCCCAACAACTTCGAGATCCAGTATCACCTCGCCTACGCGTACAACGCCGCCGGCGCGAAGGACAAGGCGCTGGAACTGCTGGAGCCGCTGATGCGCGGCGACACGCAGTTCGAGGGCTACGACGACGCCAAAAAGCTGCTGGAGTCGTTGCGCTAGGCGACGAGCAAAGACTGCGCGTCACGCACGACGACGGCCTCGCATCTTTCGATGCGAGGCCGTCGGCCGTTCAGGCCGATCGATCTAGCCGAACGTGTGAACGGCGCCCCGGCGCGTGCGGCCGGGGCGCTTGTCGGATCAGCGGCGCCGGGCCGTCCGCCGTCCCGCCGTCTTGCGGGCAGGGGCCTTCCGGGCCGGAGCCTTCTTCGCTGCCGCCTTCTTCGCGACCTTCTTGGCGGGGGCTTTCTTCGCCGCCGCCTTCTTCGCGACCTTCTTGGTGGGAGCCTTCTTCGCCGCCGTCTTCTTCGCGACCTTCTTGGCGGGAGCCTTCTTCGCCGCCGTCTTCTTCGCGACCTTCTTGGCGGGGGCCTTCTTTGCCGCCGTCTTCTTCGCGACCTTCTTGGCGGGGGCTTTCTTCGCCGCCGCCTTCTTCGCGACCTTCTTGGCCGGCGCCTTCTTGACCGCGGCCTTCTTGGCGGCGGTCTTCTTCGCCGGCGCCTTTTTCGCGGCCGCCTTCTTCTTCGCCGGCGCCTTCTTCTTGGTCGCCGCCTTTGCTTTAAGGGCCATGTTCACCTTCCCAGACGTCTGTTGAACTGAGTCATCCGTCGCCCGTGCCGTGCGCGCGGCGGAGCGAGTGGATGACGACGACGACGCGGCCCGCCGGGCCGTCCCCGCCGCCGCCTTGCGAGTGCTGCGCTTGATCGGCGCGCCGATCGACCAGATGTGGCCGAAGGGGTCGCGCAGCTTGCCGAAACGGTCACCCCAGAACATGTCGTCCAGTGGCATGACCACCGCCGCGCCGGCGTCACACGCACGTCGCCAGACCCGGTCGGCATTGCGAACCGCAAGATGGATGGTCACGGCGGTGCCGCCGAGCGACGTCGGCGAACGTGTGTCGCCGCCACCGAACTC
>CAZVLI010000417.1:0-4338 GCA_964627965.1 uncultured Rhodospirillales bacterium | reverse complement strand
CGAAGGTGTCGCCGAGACCGGCATCGGCGATCACGGCGCGCATCTCCGCCGCGCGGAGTTCGGCGCTGTAGTCGTCGCGTCGGTCACTGTCGCCCATGCCGGACAGGTCGATGGCCGCGACGCGGAAGTCGCGCAGGAAATAGGGGGCGATGAACGACCACCAGTGCGCGTGCGCACCGCCGCCGTGCACCAGCAGCAGGCCGCGCCCCGGCGTCGCCTCCTCGGTGGCGGGCCACAGGAGGTAATGGACGTTGGCGCCCTCGACCTCGACCCAGCGGTCTTCGGGCCGATGATCGAGTGCCCAGCGGAACCAGTCCGGCGACGGGTTGGTCAGTTGATCTGCAGGATGCGTACTCACGCGCCCGAGTCTGCGCCCGTGGGCGAGAAAGGGAAAGCCTACAGACGCCAGATCACGCGTCGGCGCACGAACGTGTAGAGGCGTCGTGTCGCACGCTCGAAGCGCGGATGGAAGTGCTGCACATGCCAGATGTGGTGGTTCCAGTTCAGCTTCAGCAGCGGCGAGACGATCCTGGCTTTCAATGGGACGCGGCCGGAGAAGATCAGGTGCAGCGTCAGCTTCAGCGCCGGGAACCAGCGGAACAGGAAGCTTCTGTGGTCCCGCACCACCGATTGAACGTAGCTGTCGTGAGGCGTCCTGTCCCGGATCATCAGGACCTGAGGCAGTTCAAGATACCCACCGAACCGGAATGTCGCCGCGCAAAGCGCCAAGTCCCATGCATGCATGATGCTTGGCGGCAGACACTGGCTGAGCGCCTAGGTCCGATACACGCCGTACATGCGGCAGTTGTCGCCGTTGTAGTCGACGATCCGGCGCAAATACTGCTGCACCATGTCGACGTGTTCGCCAAGAATGGTGTAGGTGCCGAGGGCCAGCGTCAGTCCGTTCTCCGACGTGTAAAGGCACTTCGGCGCGCAGCAGACGATATCAGGCCTTGCTTCCAGTTGGTCGATACAGGCCCGTAAAAACTCCGGCCGCCAGTAATCGTCGCCCGCCAGCCATACGAAGTATTCTGATTCGGCTCGCTCAACCAGCGCGCCAAAGTTCATGAAGTACAGGTTCTGCTCGTTCCTGACGACGGTGATCCTGGGATCACGCGCGGCGTACTCTTCACAGATACTGAATGTTGCGTCGCTGGAACGGTCGTCAGCGATCAGAAGTCGGAAGTTTGCGTACGTCTGCGCGAGAACGCTCTCGATCGCCCGCGCGATCGTGCCCTCATTGCAATACGCTGGAATACCGACCGTAACGGTCGGGCTCGACGAACAGCCCGCCTCGTTCGACACGGGAACAGCATCCCCGGCCGCCGCCGCGCCGACAGATCGTTCCACGGTCAGGCTCATGGCTCGGAACCCGAACCATGAGCGCGCACCACCAACCCACGACGTGGTTTGATCGCATCAAACCACAGTACGTCGGCGAACATGGGCAGCGTCTGTCGATCCGCGTTCACGGCTTCACAACCTCGCTCGCATGTTCCTCGCCGCTCCTCAACGGCCGGAACTTGCAAAGAAGATTGCACGAAGACCTTGCCACAACTTCCACGTCCGAATTTCCGTCAATCGAAGTACTGCGAGAATTCCGAGTCCGAGAACGCATTCTTCAGATCATCGTAATTCTGAATAAACGAAGAGAGCTTCGCCGATGTCAGCTTGGCCAGGTTCGTATTCACCGGCTCCGGCGCGACCGAGAGGTCTTCGAATATCCTCTTCATTGCCGCCTGCCGAGCGTCGTCGCTCTCCAGGTCATCTTCGTAGCAGACCCAGCATGCGTCCCGGCCATGCATGACCCGGTGCTCCATTTCTTCGGCGCTCCGGGTGTTCTTGAGCCACCTCCCGAGGTCACTTTCATCAATCACCACCTTGCCATCCCCGGGCGCCGCCTTGCCCCCCTCGGCACGACGATGAAACTCGCCGCGCTGGCGGGCCATGATGTTCGATATGGCGTGGCGCAAGAGGTCGCGGCGATAGAGGTAAATGATCGCGAAGCCATCGCGCTGCATGTCGTCGAGAAAAGCGGACTGGTCCTCAATGTTCTGCAACTTGGGCAACTGGTAGGACAGCAGCTTGAAGCCGTAGACCGGCTTGTGCGCCAGATGCGCCCGATCCCTGACGTAGGTTGCCGGATCGCGCAGCGCCACCGGCAGGTTCAGGATCTCGTCGTCGCACTGCACCGACGAGTGGGCGTTCAGAAGCTGCACCAACAAGGTACTGCCGCTCCTTCCCCGCGAGTAGATGACAAATCGTCGCTCGGCCTTCGACGATCGGCGCATGCGGGCCGACAGGCGATACTCCCGCTCCATCAACCCGATCTCGACCCTGGTCAGGAAGCTGGACTTGCGCGCGACCTGCCTGACGGATTTCCGCAGCGTTCTCTTGATGCTCATCGGAACTCCTTACGCTGTCGCGTGCCGTCGCATCTTGCCGTGCCGTCGCAGCATCAGCCGAGCCGTTCGACCGAGGCCCAGTTCCCGGTCGGGATTCGTGCGTCGTCGCGGCATGCCGCCACGTCCGCCGCGACCTTCTCGAACATCCGCGCCCGGTCATCTTCGGTGAAGCTGATACGCTTGCGGTTGAGACGGCGCGCCTTGTCGAACATCGCGGCCGCCGCGCGCTCACCGAGCAAGGTGCGTGCCGCCTTCTTCGCCTTGTAGCTGTTGATCGCCCGCGTGAGCAGCGGGCTGGCCTCGACGTAGGAGGCGTTGAACCGGTCCGCGGTGGCAGTCGCCTCGAAGGGAAGCGCCAGGAAATCAGCGATGCGCGCGAGACAACGCTTGGGATCGGCGATCTCCGCGAAGTCCATCATCATCATGTCGTCGCCGAACAGCTCGAAATAGCGCGCGAGGTCGGCGTGATAGCTGCCGCGGCGCACGTGATAGAACAGCGGGTGCCAGAACTTGCGCCGCCGCTCCTCCTCCAGCGTCAGGGATTCCCGGAAGCTCTCCGTCTGCATCGCGTCGCGCCGGGTGTGCTGATACTCCGACAGCGCCCTGTCGACCGGATCGCGCAGGATGCAGATCAGCTTCACCTTGCGGTTCTCCGCGAAACGCTTGATCCGTTCGGCGGACGTCTCGCACCACAGATAGTCGGTGGACGCGTCGATGCCCCAAGTCGCGCCCTTGTCGTTGTCGAAGGCGCGCCAGTACGCGTCCTCGTCGGAAATCATCGTCTGCACGAACGCGTCGGCGACCGGCCCCTGCCAGTCGACGGCGGCGAAGTCGGTGAAGAAGCGCGGTTCCTTCTGGGCACACAGGACCATGTCGGAGCGCCGGCCAAGCCAGTTCGCCAGCGTCGTCGTGCCGCACTTCGGGGCACCGACGATGATGAGGAACTGGTCTGGCACGGAACTCGCCATCACTGAACTCCAACCACGCGACACGACCGTGTCGCGTACCCAGCACGCATGCTGACGCTCGTTACTCTGTGTGTCGCGTGTCTCATCGTGACAAATCCAGGACCGAACGGCCAAGCTCAGAGTTTCAGGCGCTTGAACAAGAACTCTGGAATGGACCGGATGATCGTCATGATCAGCCACCAGAAAGCCGGGGCGTAGAGCACCGACCGGCCCTTCGCCGACGCCTCGCGGCAGGCTGCCGCGAGTGCCTGTGGCGAGTTCACCACGAACATGCCTTCCAGGCCCCAGGTCATGGCGGTGTCGGTGAAGCCGGGCTTCACCGTGAGAACATTGACGCCAGCCGCGAACAGGCGCGCACGCAAGCCCTGCAGGTAGGCATGCAGGCCGGCCTTAGCCGAGCCGTAGACGTAGTTCGACGGTCGGCCGCGATCCCCGGCGACCGAGCCCAGGACGATGACCTCGCCCGCGGCCTGCGTTTCCAGGTAGGGCGCCAGCCGGTGCAGGATGGAGATCGCGCCGCGATAGTTGGTGTCGACCGTCAGGAGGCCCAGCTCGAAATCGGCATCGATCTCGTCCTGGGTGGGCATGGCGCCGAAGCAGAGGAACACGTTCAGCGGGCTGGCCTGTTCCGCGACCTTGGTGGCGAAGGCGGCGTGGCTGTCGGTGTCGAGGCCATCGAAGGCAAGAGCCTCCGCGCTACCGCCGCGCGCGACGATGTCCGTGGCGCTGGCCTTCAGGTCGTCGATGTCGCGCCCGGCCAGCAACACGTGCGCGCCGTCCGCCGCGACTAGCCGCGCGAAGGCGCGGCCGACCGACGAGGCGGCACCGAGAACGAGCCAGGTCTCCGCCATCACGCGTCTCCCCGCAGCCGCAGCCGCGCCGGCATGTCGGCACCCAGGCGGCGGCCCGGGTCGGTCTCGGCCAGCAGGGCCCGGGACATGTCGAGGCCGGGGGGCCTCGCCGCC
>CAZVLI010000416.1:0-4342 GCA_964627965.1 uncultured Rhodospirillales bacterium | reverse complement strand
GCTTCCCCTCGTGGGCCATCTGGGTGACCTCGTCGATCATCTTCAGGTCGCCGCTCTCCAGATAGGGGATGTGCGCGCCGGCAGCGAAGGCCGCGACGACGTGACCGCCAAGCACGTTCTGGACGTCCTCCGCGCCGCTCTTCGCCGACACCGGGCGGAAGCCGGCGTCATGGCTCTTGTTGATCGCGCGCAGGATCAGCTCCTGCGGCTTGGCGTCGAAGCCGATCGGGGCGCCGCCGTTCTTCTTGGCGTGGGCGACCAGCCCGGTCATGTCGTCGAACGGCGCGTCTTTCTTGGCGATGATGGCGAGCTGCGCCCGCGTCACCGTGGCCAGGTAGTCGAAGCTGTCGAGGTCGAAAGACAGCTTGTCGCCGCGCAGCACCAGGTTGACCAGCACCGGCATCGACACGCCCATCCCGATCACCAGCCCGTCGGCCGGCGCCGCGGCGATGCCGGTGAACATGGCGATGCCGCCGCCGCCCGGCTTGTTCTCCGCGACGACGTCCCAGCCGGTGTCCTTCTCCATCTGGGCCGCGATGGCACGGCCCAGCGTGTCGGTGCTACCGCCGGCGCCGAACCCGATCTGCAAGTGCACCGGCCCGCCCGGCTTCCAGTCGGCCCAGGCCTGGCCGGCGACGACCAGCGCCGCCGTGGCGGCGACCAGCAATGTCTTGAGCTGCATCGTTCTTCTCCCTGCTGTTGTCCGCGTGTCCTCAGAAGACCGGTCGTTGCGCGCCGGCCCGCGGTGCGGCGACGGCGGCCAGCTTGCGCGCGCCGTCGATGAAGCCTTCGAGTTCCGTCTTGGACAGCGCCTTGTCGAGCCGGCGCTTGCGCTGCGCCATGGTCGGCGCGATCGCGCGGTAAAGAGTCGCACCCGCCGGTGTCAGCCGGAACAGCGTCACACGCCGGTCGAGCATGGAGCGGCGGGCATCGATCAGCCCGCGTTTGCGCATCGACGCCAGCGCGCGGCTGACCTGCGCCTGCACCATCGCCACCTCGTGCACGAGGTCCTTCTGCGCCAGCTCGCCGTGGATGCGCAGCATCAGCAGCACCCGCCACTCCACGATCGAGGAACCGCGGGCCTCAAGCACCGCGCTCATCTCCGCCTTCAGGATGCGGAACAGCCGCTCGACGGTGACGTGAACCAGGCTGGCGGCATCCGGCGTCACGTCCAGACCGAGAGGGTCTTCGTCGTCGTGCGAGTGCTGCATCGGGTCCTCTTCGGGCTCGCGGCGTGCGGCGCGAATTCGATATTCTATACCTCGGTATACAAATTCGTCCATCTGCCGACGCACGCGGTCGCATGCCGGCCATGCCCGCGATAGGGCTTGCCTGTTGACGAAATCTTGCCCACCATGCCGCGCAGCAAAGCGGTTTCGCGGCGGGTTAGTACGCAAAGTTCACCCGCCCCGAACGTCCCGAGGCCCGGCGTGTCGGTTCCGGCAGCAGGCCCCAGGATGTCGAGATGCGACGGCCTCGTTCGTCGCTGCGAGAACCCGACAGGGAGTGAAAGGCAAGCGTCTGATGATGCTGACGGTCTTGTTCGCGTTCCCGGCCAAGGTATCGGGCCGGCTGGCTGAGGTGGCTCCAACCTGATGGCCGCCGCGTCGCAGTCCACCTCCAACCATGTTCTCACCGTGAACGGCGTCGCCAAGTCGTTCGGTGGCGTGCGCGCCGTGACCGACGTCAGCCTCGCCGTACCCGAAGGCCAGATCTTCGCCATCATCGGTCCGAACGGCGCTGGCAAGACGTCGCTGCTGAACATGATCAGCGGTTTCTACAAGCCGGACGAAGGCGCCATTCACTTCAACGGTCAGGAAATCACCCGCATCGGCCCGCCGCAGCGCGCCGAGCGCGGCATCGCCCGCACCTTCCAGAACATCGCGCTGTTCCGCGGCCTGACCGTGCTGGAGAACATGATGCTCGGTCGCCACGTGCACATGCGCGCCGGCGTCCTGTCGTCCGTGGTGTTCTGGGGCGCCGCGCAGCGCGAGGAGATCGCGCACCGCGCCAAGGTCGAGGAGATCATCGACTTCCTGAAGCTCACCGACCTGCGCAAGCAGCCCGCCGGCGGCCTCGCCTATGGCCTGCAGAAGCGCGTCGAGCTTGGCCGGGCGCTCTGCGCCGAGCCCAAGCTGCTGCTGCTCGACGAACCGATGGCGGGCATGAACCAGGAAGAGAAGGAGGACATGGTCCGCTATGTCCTCGACGCCAACGAGGAACTCGGCACCACCATCGTGCTGATCGAGCACGACATGGGCGTGGTGATGGAGATTTCCGACCGCGTCGCCGTGCTCGATCAGGGCCACAAGATCTCCGAGGGCACGCCGGACGAAGTCCGCGCCGACCAGAAGGTGATCGACGCCTACCTCGGTTCAAGTCACTGATACCGCCGGGACCACGGACACCATGAGCGATCCGCAGACCATTCCGCAGTATCTGACCCGCGCCGCCCAGACCATGGGCAGCCACCCGGCGATCCGCGAGAAGCACCTCGGAATCTGGCAGACCTACGACTGGAACGCCTACAACGACGAGGTTCGCCGCTTCGCCGCCGGGCTTGCCGCGCTCGGCTTCGGCCGCGACGACAAGCTGTCGGTGATCGGCAACAACCGGCCCCGGCTCTACTGGGCGCAGATCGCGGCGATGTGCCTGGGCGGCCAGGCGGTCCCGGTCTACCAGGACGCCATCGCCAACGAGCTGGCCTTCGTGCTGCACCATTCGGAAGCCAAGGTCATCGTCGCGGAGGACCAGGAGCAGGTCGACAAGATCCTGTCGATCCGCGACCAGCTGCCGGCGCTGCAGTGGCTGATCTACGACGACGACCGCGGGCTCGGCCGCTACGACGAGCCGATCCTGCAGTCCTTCGCCGACGTGCAGGCCAAGGGCACCGACACCAGCGTCGTCGATACCGCGATGGCCGCCGGCAATCCCGACGACACCGCGGTCATCTGCTACACGTCGGGCACCACCGGGAACCCGAAAGGCGTGATGCTGTCGCACGCCAACCTGATCAAGACGGCGAAGATTTTCCTGCAGCACGAAGACGTGCGGCGCGACGACGACCTGCTCTCCTACCTGCCGATGGCCTGGGTCGGCGATGCACTCTACGGCCTCGTCGTCAGCCTGATGGTCGGTTGCGCGACCAACTGCCCCGAAGAACCCGAGACCGTGCTGCGCGACCTGCGGGAGCTTGGCCCGACCGGCATCGTCGCGCCACCGCGCGTGTGGGACGGCATGCTGACGTCGCTACAAGTGCGCGGCGGCGACTCCTCGCCGCTGAAGCAGCGCATTTACAACTACTTCGTCGACGTCGCGCTGCGCATCGAAAACCTGAAGTTCGAGGGCAAGCCGGTATCGGGCGGCCTGAAGCTGATGCACACGCTCGGCGAGGTGCTGGTCTACGGCCCGATCCGCGACCAGCTCGGCCTGCGCCGGGCGCGCTGGTGCTACACCGGCGGCGCGCCGCTCGGCCCCGACACCTTCCGCTTCTTCCGCGGCCTCGGCGTCAACCTCAAGCAGGTCTATGGCTCGACCGAGCTGACCGGCCTGGCCTCGCTGCAGCCCAACGACCAGGCCAACTCGGACACCGTCGGCCCGCCGTGCAGCGATATCGAGGTGCGTATCGACGACGCGCGCGGCGAGGTGATGGTGCGCTCCGACGGCGTGTTCCGCGGCTACTACAAGGAGCCGGAGAAGACCGCCGAGGCGATCGACGGCGACGGCTGGTTCCATACCGGCGATGCCGGCCTGATCGACGACAAGGGCCACCTGGTGATCGTCGATCGCGCCAAGGACGTCGGCCGGCTGAACGACGGCACGCCGTTCACGCCGCAGTTCGTCGAGCTGAAGCTGAAGTTCAGCCCCTTCGTCAACGAGGCGGTGGCGTTCGGCGACGGCCAGCCCTTCGTGTCGACGATGATCGCGATCGACTACGAGACCGTCGGCAAGTGGGCGGAGCGCCAGGCCCTGCCCTACACCAACTACATGGACCTCAGCCAGAAGAGCGAGGTCCGCGAGCTGGTCTCCGAGGAGATCCGCAAGATCAACCTTGGCCTGCCGGAGGCGCTGCGCATCAAGCGTTTCCTGCTGCTGTCCAAGGACCTCGACGCCGACGACAACGAGATCACCCGCACCCGCAAGCTGCGCCGCGGCTACATCGCGGAAAAGTACGCACCGGTGATCGACGCCTTCTACGGCGGCGGCAAGGACGTGGAACTGACCCTCGACGTGACCTTCGAGGATGGCAGCCAGTCGTCCCTGAACTCGCGCATGCAAATCGAAGAAGCCGCCTAGGGAGACGGCGCCGATGGATTTCGACTTCAACTTCTTCGTCGAGCTG
>CAZVLI010000415.1:0-4351 GCA_964627965.1 uncultured Rhodospirillales bacterium | reverse complement strand
CCGCTCGATCAGGGCCACCGTCTCGCCGACGGCGTCCGCCGCGCGGTCGACGCACAGGACCTTGGCGCCCTCGCGCGCGAACAGCCGGGCGCTGGCCCGGCCGATGCCGCTGCCGGCGCCGGTGACGATGGCGCGCTTGCCCGCCAATCTACTCATGCTGAACTCCTCCCTCTCATCCCACGATGCCGGCCTGTCGCAGCCGGTCGATTTCGCCCGCATCGTAGCCCAAGCGCGCCAGGATCGCTTCGCTGTCGGCGCCGACCTCGGGTGCCGGCCCGGGCGGGCGCTTGGCCGCCGGCCGGTCGACCCACAGCGGGCTGTCGACCACGCGGCCGTTCGGACCGTCGACGATGGTGCCGGGGCCGGCCAGTTGCGGATCGGCGGCGGCCTCGATTACTGACTGCACCGGGCCGAAGGAGACGCCGACGCTGTCCAGGATCGGCCGCCAGTGGTCCCAGTCGGCGGTGGCGAAGATCGCGTCGAGCTCGGCGATCAGCGTCGGCGCATTGTCGGCGCGCGCCTCGGGGGTGTTGAAACGCGGGTCGTCGGCCAGATGCGCGAGGCCGAGCGCGCGCATGAAACCGGGCCAGAGCTTGGCCTCGTTCAGCAGGGTCAGCACGAACCAGCGGCCGTCGCGGCAGCGATAGGACATGCCGAGCGCCGAACGGCCCTGGGCGCGCGGCGGGCGCGGCTGGAACTCGGCATCGACCAGCGCGGCCTGCAGCAGGCAGGCGTTGGCCCAGACGCCGTTGGCGGCCAACGACGTGCCGACCTCGCCGCCCCGCCCGGTGCGCTCGCGGCGCAGCAACGCGGTCAGGATGGCGCCGTAGAGCGCGAGCGCGGTCGGATGGTCGCCCATGCCGGGCAGCGACATCGCCGGTTCGGCACCGCTGTGCGGTTTGACGCTGTCCATCATGCCCGAGCGTGCCCACAACGCCGCGATGTCAAAGGCCGGCCGGGCGGCGTCCGGGCCGGTCTCGCCGTAGCCGGTGAGCGAGGCGTAGATCAGTCGCGGGTTCAGTGGCGCGAGGTCGGCGTAGCGCAGGCCGAGCCGTTCGCGGACCCGGTCGGGGAAGTTGGTGACCAGCACGTCGGCGCGCTCGACCAGGCGATGCAGCACGGCGCGCCCGTCGTCCTGGCCCAGGTCCAGCGCCAAGCTACGCTTGTTGCGACCCTCGACCATCCAGCAATAGGGCGCGTCGGATTCCGGCATGCCGGGGGAGAGGTGCAGCCGGCGGTGCGGGTCGCCGGCGCCGGGTGGCTCGATCTTGATCACCTCGGCGCCGAAATCCGCCATCACCGTGGCGGCGGCCGGACCGGCGATGAAGGAGGCGACGTCGAGGACCAGAAGGCCGTCGAGCGGGAGTGGGCTTGCCGATCCCGTGTTTACGGGCGGAGAATGGTCTTCGGACATGACCGGGGAGTGTACGGGCAATGGCGGTAGCGACGGCAAGCGCCACGTCGGGTACGCGACGCGACGCGAACGGCTTTCCGGTGCTCGATCTGGCCGGCTACCTGGCCGGCGAGCCCGGTGAGCGCGAACGGCTGGTCAGCGAACTGCACCGGGCACTGACCACGGTCGGGTTCTTCTTCATTGTCGGGCATGGCATTCCGCAGTCGCTGATCGACCGCGTGTTCGCCGAGGCCGCCCGGTTTCACGCGTTGCCGCTGGACGCCAAGAACCGCCTGAAGTTCAACAAGCACAATATCGGCTATGTCGCGCTCGGCGGCGGCCGCAGCCGCAGTTCCGCCATCGCCAAGGTCGCCAAGCCGAACCTGAACGCGGCCTACTTCATGAAGCGCGAGCGCACGCCGGACGATCCCGACGTGATCAACGACGTGCCGATGCGCGGGCTGAACCAGTGGCCGGAGGATCTTCCGGGCTATCGCGAGACCTTGATCCAGTATTTCGACGCGATGGAGGCGATGGCGTCCCGCCTGCTACCGCTCTATGCCGGCGCGCTGGACCTGCCGGCACATTGGTTCGATCCGCATTTCCGCGACGCGCAGATCACGCTGCGGCTGTCGCACTACCCGGCGATCGACCACGAGGACGAACAGTACGGCCTGGCGCCGCACACGGACGCCGGGTTCATGACGCTGCTCGCCAACAACGAGGTGCCGGGCCTGTCGGTTCGACCGGAGGGGCGCGACTGGATGGAGGTGCCAAGCCTGCCCGGCGCGTTCCTGGTGAACAGCGGCGACACCCTGCGGCGCTGGTCGAACGACCGGCTGCTGTCGACGGCGCACCGGGTGCGCAACGAGGCCGGGCGCGACCGCTACGCAATCCCGTTCTTCTACGATCCGCGCACGGACGTGACCATCGAGTGCCTGCCGACGTGCACCGATGCGGACGATCCGCCGCGTCATGCGCCGATCGTCTACGGCGATTACCTAGGGGCCTTCATGGCCCGGAATTACGAGGATCGGTCCTAGGCGCCGGCTGGCCAGACGCCGGAATCCTGCGCTACCCTCGTACCAACGAAAGCCACGGGTGGCAGCCGAGAAATGGCGTGCCGCTTGCAGTTAACGATAACAATTGATGAACGCGTCCCGGCGCGGGGCGGATGGCTCGGTATCTGTGCCATCCTGGAACAGTGGAGTGCTTCGCTATGGTCAATACTGTCGGAACGGCTGACGACGAGACGATTACCGGCTCGGCCGACGACGATACCCTCATGGGTCTCGGCGGTGATGACTCGATCACTGGCGAGGCTGGCATGGACAGCATCGACGGTGGCGACGGCGACGATACGATCGATGGCGGCGACGGCGAAGACCTCATCAACGGTGATGCCGGCGACGACTCGATCTTCGGCGGCTTCGGCAGCGACACCGTGTTCGGTGGCCTCGGCAGCGACTTCATTCGCGGCGAGAGCGTCGATGGGGCCAACTCCGGGTCAGATTCGCTGTTCGGCGGTGCCGGCAGCGACACGATCTCCGCTTTCGGCGGCAACGATGTGGTCTTCGGCGGCAGCGGCGCCGACAGCATCTCCGGCAACGACGGGACCGACAGCGTCAACGGCGGCAGCGGTGACGACACCCTGTTCGCGCGCCGCGGTGGCGACTCGCTGACCGGCGGCAGTGGTGGCGACAGTTTCGCGTTCACCGATGACGAACAGATCGACGGCATCGTCATCACCGACTTCGAGAACAACCAGCTTGACCGGATCGACCTGAGCGGCCTGCTCGACGATCTGCCGAACCTCAACTTCATCGGGACCAACGGTTTCAGTGGCACTGGCGCGGGCAGCGCTGGCGAGTATCGCTACGGCACGTTCGGTGGCCGCTCCGACCTGTTCTTCGATCTCGATGGCGATGGCAACACCGACGCGACGGTGCAGGTGTTCAGCGGCGACGGCAGCCCTGACTTCATCGAGACGGCGTCGAACTCCAACATCCTGATCGACAACAGCGCGCCGAACGACCTCGATCTGACCGCAACGGATCCGAATGGTGAAGGCGTCGGCGGTGCCGACGGCGAGGATTCGTGCCGTGGCTTCACCGGAGACGACACGCTGACCGGTCGCGAGGGCGACGACTTCCTGCCAGGCGATGCCGGCAACGACATCATCTTCGGCGGCGAGGGTAATGACTCGATGACCGGTGATGACGGCAACGACGTCATCAACCAGGACGGCGACGACGACGACGAGAACAGCGAAGGCAACGACACTGCCTCGGGTGGTAACGGTAACGACTCCATCTTCGGTGGCGAAGGCAACGACAGCCTGATGGGCGATGCCGGCGCCGACGTGATCGACGCCGGCGAGGAGGACGACTTCGTCGACGGCGGTACCGGCTCCGACTCGATGATGGGCGGCGGCGGTGACGACACGCTGATGGCCTCCGACGTCAGCTTCGACTCGATCTTCGGCGGTACCGGCATCGACACCGCCGACCTCAGCTTCGGCGAATCCGACGACGTGATCGTGCGGTTGCTGCTGGGCGATACCGCCGCCAATGCCTTCTCGCGGCCCGACGGGCTGGCGGTGTTCGGCGGCGCGGCGGTGCGCATGCAGTTCACCGGTCAGGAAGCCGGCTTCACGCTGATGGCCTCTGACATCGAGAAGGTGCAGTTCGGCAATGGCACCGTCGATCTCACCGACCTGGTCGACCTGTCGCTGATCGACGCGCTGGAGGATAGCGGCCTGGAGAACCTGCTGGTCGGCGGCGATGACGACAACACCGTCAACGGCGACGACAGCGACGACGTGATCGCGGCCGGCGGCGGCAACGACTCGGTCAACGGCAACGGCGGCGCCGACCGCGCCTACGGCCAGGCCGGCAACGACATGGTCTCCGGTGGCGCCGGCAACGACTCGCTGTTCGGCAATCTCGGCAACGACAC
>CAZVLI010000414.1:0-4355 GCA_964627965.1 uncultured Rhodospirillales bacterium | reverse complement strand
GTACTTCACCCAGCACGCCGACATGATCGACCTGGCCCGGGCGTGCCCCGACGCCAGCATCGTCATGAACCACACCGGCATGCCGCTGGGCTATGGCCCATACGAGGGCAAGAACGACGAGGTCTATGCCGCCTGGCACGCCACGATGAAGCAGATCGCGGCGATCCCGAACGTGACGCTGAAGCTGGGCGGCATGATGATGCGGCTGTGCGCCTTCGACTACATGGCGATGCCGGCGCCGCCGACGTCGGAGCAACTCGCCGACGCCTGGCGGCCCTATATCGATCCCAGCATCGAACTGTTCGGCGCCGAGCGCTGCACCTTCGAGAGCAACTTCCCGGTCGACAAGATGGGGATCGGCTACGCCGCGCTGTGGAACGGCTTCAAGCGCATCGCGGCAGGGTGCTCGGCCGACGAGAAGGTCGCCCTGTTCGCCGGCACCGCCAAGCGCGTCTACAGGCTGGGCTAGGCCGCCGCCAGCAGCCGGTCGATCTCGCCGACGAGGTCGCGCAGGTGGAACGGTTTGGACAGCACCTTCGCCTGCGCCGTCGGGCCAGTGCGCTGGCGCATCGCCACCGCGGCGAACCCGGTGATGAACATGACCTTCACGCGCGGGTCGATCGACACCGTGCGCCGGGCCAGTTCGATCCCGTCCATTTCCGGCATCACGATATCGGCGAGCAGCAGGTCGAACCGCCCCTCCGCGATCACCGGCAACGCCTCGTCGCCACGGCCGACCGCGAACACTACGTGGCCCGCGCGCTCCAGCGCCCGGGTCAGGAAGTGCCGCATCGACTCATCGTCCTCGGCCAGCAGGATTTTCGCCATCGCCCACTCGTGATTCTGCGCTTCGGGAGAAACTAGGCCACAGCCCCTAGCAAAGCGTAAAGGCGGGCTCGGCGGGACTTTCCGCGCTCCGCCGCCATGGTATGCTTCGAAGCAGGACATCCAGGAGTTGCCTGGCCCGATGAGCACCAAGTTGGCGGCCGACGACGGCATTGAGGCTTGCGATATCGCTTGGCCCGCGCGCGTGACCACGCCACTGGTCTACGCGTCGCCGCACTCCGGCACCTACTACCCGGCCGACTTCATCGCCGCCTCGGCGCTCGATTTTCCGGTCCTGCGCCGGTCCGAGGATAGCTTCGTCGACGACTTGTTCGCCGCCGCGCCGGGATTCGGTGCGCCGCTGCTGCGTTGCCGCTACGCGCGCGTCTATCTCGACGTCAATCGCGAGCCCTACGAGCTCGACCCGAACATGTTCGAGGACGAGCTGCCGCCGCACACCAACACCACGTCGCTGCGCGTGGCCGGCGGGCTCGGCACCATCGCCCGCATGGTCGCCGACGGCGCCGAGGTGTACCGCACCAAGCTACAGTTCAAGGACGCCGAACACCGCGTGCAGCAGGTCTACCAGCCCTACCATCAGGCGTTGGGCGAGTTGCTCACGCGGGCACGCGACGCCTTCGGCGTGGCCATCCTCATCGACTGTCACTCGATGCCGTCCACCGGCGTCGGCCGCGATGCCGCCCGCGGCCGCAGCCGCCCGGACGTGGTCCTGGGCGACCGGTTCGGCACCGCCTGCTCGCCCATCCTGATCGACCGGGTGCAGAAGCTGTTCACTGCGGCGGGCTATGCCGTCACGCGCAACGCGCCCTATGCCGGCGGCTTCACCACGCACCACTACGGCCGCCCCGCCCAGCACGTCCACGCGCTGCAGATCGAGATCAACCGCGGCATCTACATGGACGAGGAGCGGCTGGAGCCCCTTCCTTCCTTCGGCGCCGTTCAGGCCCAGATCACCCAGGTCATGGCCGCGCTCTCCAGCCTCACCGCCGACGACCTGCGCGCACACTGACCGCTTCATCGACTTGGCATGCACCTTGCGATAACGTCCGCCAGGATGGTTCGTTTCGCCGCATACCTCGCGCTCCTGGCGCCACTTCTTCTGGCCAGCGTGCCGGTGCGGGCGGAGTCCGCCAAGGCGCTGCCGGCCTCGGAAATCTGCGGGTATCTGGCCACCGAGGCGGAACGGCTCACCGGCATTCCCGCCCAGCTCCTGACCGCGATCGGCCTGGCTGAATCCGGTCGCTACGACGAGCATGGCCAGGCAAGAGTTGCCTGGCCGTGGACGATCTATGCCGAGGGCAAGGGGCGTTACCTGCCCGACCGCGAGACCGCCGTGTCGGAGGTGAAGCAGCTGCAGGCCAAGGGCGTGACCAACATCGACGTCGGCTGCATGCAGGTGAATCTCGGCTATCACGGCAAGAAGTTCACCTCGGTCGAGCATGCGCTCGACCCGATCGCCAACGTCGCCTACGCCGCCGTGTTCCTGAAGGAACTGCACCAGGAGAACCGGTCCTGGACGCGGGCGATCGCCTACTACCACTCGCGCACGCCGGAGCGGTATCGCAAGTACGCCGCCAAGGTCATGGCGCTATGGGCGGAGGCCCGGCGCGACGCCAACGAAGAGCGTCGCGTCCGCACCCAGGAAGCCTACAAGGCCCGCATGGCGGAGCGCCGCGCCAAGCTACGGCGCGTCGATCAGCCCAACACGACCGACCGCCACCACCTGCGTCGCATCCAGAAATAGTCTTTGGCGTCAGTTACCGGTGTCGCGATGCGCGCCGGGGAAGCGCGTTGCGAGCGCGTTGACCGCGTCGGCGACCGCCGACTGTAGTGCCGGCAGCAGCGTGATCGCCGCGTCGAGCCGGCCTTCCTGGCTTGCCGCCTCCAGCCGTTCCGAGAGCTCGCGCACCCGCATCAGGCCGAGATTGCCCGACGTGCTCTTCAGGTCGTGCGCTTCCAGCTGCAGCGACTGCGTACCGCCGGTCTTCGCCGCGATATCCATGCGGCCGAGACGCTGCCGCACCTCCACGACATACGCACCGACGAGACGGGCGACGAGCGGCTCGCCCAGCCGCGCCTGCAGCCGGTCCAGCACCTCGCCGTCCAGCGCCGCGTCCGGCGCCACAGGTGCCGCTTCGGCCGGCGCGGCATCACGCTCGCGGAAGCGCGATACTTTCTCCGTCAGCGTCACGATGTCGATCGGCTTGGAGACGTAGTCGTCCATCCCGGCGGCCAGGAAGCGCTCGCGATCGCCCTCCATCGCGTTGGCGGTGACGGCGATGATCGGCACGCGCGCCCGGCTGCCCTCGAAGGCGCGGATCGCCGCCGTCGCCTCCAGGCCGTCCAGCTCCGGCATGTGCACGTCCATCAGCACCAGGTCGTAGGGGATGGTCCTGGCCGCCTCGACCGCCTCCAGGCCGTTACCGACGGTGTCGACGCGATGCCCCTCGCGCTCCAGCACGGTCACGGTGAGCACCTGGTTGATGTGGTTATCCTCGGCCAGCAGGATGCGCAGCCCCTTCGGCGTCGGCTCGCCGCGCAGGCCGGCCGTGGCACCGCGAATGCGCGGCGCCGGCCGTTCCGCCTGCTTGCCGGCGGCAATCGCGATGCGTTCGAACAGCGTCGCCTGCCGCACCGGCTTCAGCAGATAGGCGTCAAAGCCGATGGCCTTCATCCGACCGATATCGCCCAGCGTTTCCGCCGAGCTGGCCATGATCATCTTCACGCCAGCAAGGCTCGGGTCGCGCCGGATCGCCTCGCCGAGCTCGTCGCCGCCCTTGCCCGGCATCATCTTGTCGATCACCGCCACATCGGCCTCGAACGGCGGCTTGCCATGGCCGCCACGCATCACCGCCAGCGCTTGCTCCGCACTCTCCGCCGTCGCCACGTCCGCGCCCTGGGCGGAGAGCTGGTGGTAAAAGATGCGCCGGTTCACCTCGTTGTCGTCCACCGCCAGGATGCGCAGACCGTTGATGTCGTAGCTCGGCGGTTCGGAGCGCTGTACCGCCTGCATCGCCAGCGGCAGCGTGAACCAGAATGTGGATCCGGCCCCGACCTGGCTGGTGACGCCGATCTCGCCGCCCATCAGGCGCACGAGGTTGGCGCTGATCGCCAGCCCGAGACCGGTGCCGCCGTACCGTCGCGAGATCGACGCGTCGGCCTGGGTGAACTTGTCGAACAGGTGCTCGCGCAGGTCTTCGGAGATGCCGATGCCGGTATCAATCACCGCGAAGCGCACATGCGCCGTCTGGCCGACGCTGCGTTCCAGGGAGACCTCGACGGACACGGTGCCGGTCTCCGTGAACTTCACCGCGTTGCCGGCCAGGTTCAGCAGCACCTGGCGCAACCGGCCCGGATCGCCGCGCAGACTGAGCGGCACGGCCGAGTCGACGTAGGACACGATCTCCAGATCGGCGGCATGCGCTCGCGGCGACAGCAACTCGACCACGCTCTCCACCACCGGCGCGAGGTCGAACTCGATGACCTCCAGCTCCATCCGACCGGCGTTC
>CAZVLI010000413.1:0-4361 GCA_964627965.1 uncultured Rhodospirillales bacterium | reverse complement strand
CACAAGGATACTGGCGTTGGGTGGCCGGGTGGGGGAGCGGGCTGGTGCGAGCCGCCCTTGCGGCAAAGACTCCCGCGGGGTCGCCGGCTATGCTTGGCCACAGCTTTTCGGGAGGTATGTGATGGCGGGCAACGACAGCAAGGCAGCGCGGACGGCGGCACTGGTGAAGCGCATCCGGGCGAAGCAGTTCACGGCGGCGCCGGGCGTGTTCGAACTGATCTCGGCCCGCATCGCCGACAGCATGGGCTTCGACGCGCTGTACATGACCGGCTACGGCACGGTCGCCTCCTACCTCGGCGAGCCGGACGCGGGTCTGGCCACCTACACCGACATGGTCGACCGGGTCACCACGATCTGCGAGCACACTCAGACCCCGCTGATCGCGGACGGCGACACCGGTTATGGCGGCCTGCTGAACGTCGCCCACACGGTGAAGGGCTATGAGCGCGCCGGCGCCGCCGCGATCCAGCTCGAGGACCAGGAATTCCCCAAGAAATGCGGCCACACGCCGGGCCGGCGGGTCGTGCCGCTGGAGGATGCAGTGGCCAAGATCAAGGTCGCCGTCGATGCGCGCGGCTCCGACGACTTCCTGGTCATCGCCCGCACCGATGCGCGCACCGCCCTCGGGCTGGACGAGGCGCTGCGCCGAGCGGAGGCCTTCGCGGAGGCCGGCGCCGACGTGCTGTTCGTGGAGAGCCCGGAAACCGAGGACGAGATGCGCCGTATCTGCGGCAGTTTCGACAAGCCGCTACTCGCCAACATGGTCGACGGCGGCCGCACGCCGGTGCTGACGGCCGACCAGCTCGCCGATCTTGGCTACGCCATCGCGATCTATCCGGCCACCGGCTTCCTGGCCATGGGTCAGGCGCTGAACGACGTCTACAGCCACCTGCGCCGCACCGGATCGTCGGCTGGCGTGCAGACGCCGCTCTACGATTTCAACGAATTCTCCAAGATGGTCGGCTTCGAGCAGGTCTGGGACTTCGAGAAGCGCTGGGCCGGCCAGGGCTGACGCCCGCCCGTTCGACACCGTCTGAAGGGTTTTCACCGGCCGGATAACGATTTCCGGCCGGGTGTTGCGAGTTTGCGCGAGGACTCTAAACCTAGCGCGCGAATACTTATCCACACACCAGATTTACGTATCTCGCGTAAACAATAGTTGTCGCTTGACGCTAATTCTGTGTCATTTCGAATCGGTTTTGCCGGTTTGATTCAGTTTTGACTCTGGGCGATTCCCTTTTGTTCCGTTGTTAAGACTTTTTTAACCATCTTCTACTCAGCTAGACTCGTATAACGGTCAAGACCTGCCGGCAGGAATCGTATCGCGTGTGCCGGAAGTTAACGGCCGAATGACAATGAAAGGGATGCACTAATGTCGATTCCGACTGTCGATGACCTCGCCGATCCGCGCAAGCTTGTCCGTACCTACCTGGCCCGGCTGGAGCGCGATGGGTTCTACGTCACCGTCAGCTCCGACATGAACGCTTGGGTGTCGATGATGGAGGCCGCGCCGGCGATCCGGGTGGTGAACCCGACCTTCGACCCGGAATACAGCCAGCTCGATGCCTCCAACAGTTTCTGGGTCCGTGTCACCGACATGGCGGACAATCCGGTGGCCTGCATCGCCAACCGGCTGTTCGTCGCCGACGACTATCTCGATCTGATTCGCAGCTGGCGGCTGTGGTACGACCGCGGCCTGAAGGAGGTCCGGCCGCTGAACATCGTGCTGCCCGACAGCGTGCCCTTCATTTCCGGCCGTGTCGGCCACCATGGCGGCCTGTGGGTGCATCCCGGCCACCGCAAGCGGGGCCTGAGCTTCGTGCTGCCGCGGCTGACGCGGGCACTTTCATTGACCAACTTCCAGCCGGCCTGGCACTGCGGAATGGTGTTCGGCGATCTGGGCGAAAGTGGCCTGCCGCTCTGGGGCTACGGCTACGCCAACATGGATCTGTGCATCGATGGCTACTTCCCGGTCACCGATCGGGACGAGCGGGTCTACATGACCCGGATCAGCCGGGACGAGATGCTACAGCAGGCGCGGCGGGATCTCGATCTTCTGGAACTTCACCCCGATCAACAGCTTGTCGATGTTGTAGCCGTTGCTGGCGAGCGGCAGCACGAGCCGCGTGTAGCCACGGGTTGAATTGTTCATGAAGGCGCCGACGTGCTGGTAACGCGGCGTGCCGGTGAATTTCACGGTTAGGTAGTCTTCCTGCAGCGCGGCGGAGTAGATCTCGACCGGATAGTCGCCGATACGCAGGCCAGTGTAGTTCTTGCCGTTGTCCAGGGTCATCTTCGACCCGTAGAGACGGAAGAAGAAGTGCGCCGGATTGTCAGGCGACACGTCGAGGATGTGCACGGTGCCGATCATGCTCAGCTTGGCGAGATCGACCGGGTCGATATCGTCCTTGCTGGGAATCCGATCGCCGTGATGGCGTGACAGCCAGTAGTCGTACAGGCCGTTAAGCCGACCGTCCTCGAGCTCGCGCAGATCCTCCAGGCCGTAATAGTACCGAACAAGGACGTCGCTTCCTTGGCGTCCTTGGTCGGTATGCCGGATCCGCATTGGCACGACAGAACCCATAGCCCAACCTACCCAAGTGGCTCCCCCAGGGGCCTAAGATAAAGCCTTTGATTCCAGGAATCTAGTTTGTAATGACTCTTTGTCCTATTGGACTTTGATTTTCAGACTCTGTGGATTCAGGTTGTGAGTCTGATGCGAGTCTTTTGATTCCGTAAACGAGTCCTTTCAGCTTCTCTAATCAAACCCTACGACAGTGGGTCTGAACAAAGCGTTACTTCGCCGCGCGCACGGATCGCGGCGGACGCCAAGATCATGAAATGACTCGATGAATGGGGCCGGTAGCGGCGCCCGCGAGACTCGCCCGGTCGGTCAGCCGGCGCCGGTCGGGAGCTGCTCGAAGGGCAGTTCCTTGTCCACCCGGATGTCCGGCGGCAGGCCGAGAACGCGTTCCGCGATGATGTTGCGCAGGATTTCGTCGGTGCCGCCGGCGATCCGCAATGCCGGCGCATAGAGCAACGCTTCTTGGAAAAGCGCCTGCATCGGCACTTCATCCGGGTCCGAAACGATTCCCGCCATGTCCATCATGTCCATGCCCTGGCCGGCGATCGCCTGCAGCTTGCCGGCCGAAACCAGCTTGGTGATCGACGACTCCGGGCCCGGCGTTTCGCCGCGCGACAGCGCCGTCATGGTGCGGAACTTCGACAGTTTCAGGCCCTGCCACTGGATGTACCAATCGGCCAGGCGTTCGCGAATGGCCGGATCTTTCACCGCCGCGTCGCCGTCCAGTTCCAGGCGTTGCGCGAGTTGCATGATCTCGTCGAAATCCGGTCCGGGCGCCTCGCCGACGGCCAACCGTTCGTTCATCAGCGTGGTGATCGAGACCTTCCAGCCCTCGCCGACGTCGCCAAGTCGCTGGCTGTCGGGAATACGGACGTCGGTGAAGAACACTTCGTTGAAGTTCGAAGCGCCGGAGATTTGCTTGATCGGTTTTACTTCAACACCCGGCGACTTCATGTCGAGGAAGAAGAAAGTGAGGCCCTTGTGCTTCGGCTGGCTCGGGTCGGAGCGGGTGACGATGATGCCGAAGTCGGAAAAATGCGCGCCGGAGGTCCAGATCTTCTGGCCGTTGATCACCCAGTCGTCGCCGTCGCGGACCGACCGCGTGCGCAGGCCCGCCAGGTCCGATCCGGCCGAGGGCTCGGAGAACAACTGGCACCAGATCTCCTCGCCACGCAGCGCCGGACCAACATGGCGCGTCTGCTGCTCCTTGGTGGCGTAGGTCATCATCGTCGGGATGCACATGCCCAGGCCGATCTCGAACACGCCGCGCGGCACGGCGTAGTTGCTCTCTTCCTGGTTGTAGATGACCTGGGAGATCGGGCTGAGGCCACGGCCGCCGTAGGCCTCCGGCCAGGTGATCGCGGCGAAACCGGCGGCGGCCTTCTTCGCCTGCCAGGCCTTGGCGGTCTTCACCAGCGTGGCGGGATCGCGCCGGGCGCGGTCGACGCTGACCGGGCGGTTCGACTTGCGCTCCGCGTTGGCTTCCAGGAATTCGCGCACCTCGGCGCGGAAGGCGGCTTCTTCGGGCGTGTCGTTGAAGTCCATGGTTCAGACTCCGTTGTCGGGCAGGTCGTCAAACAGGCTCGAAACCGAGCTCTCGTCGCTGATCCGGCGCATTGCCTCGCCGATCAGCGGCGCGATGGTCAGGTTGCGAATCTTCGGGCTGTCGATCATCGCCTTGGTCGCCGGGATCGAGTCGCTGACCACCAGCTCCTGCAAGCTGGAGTTGGTCACCCGCTGCACCGCGCCGCCGCTCAGCACGCCGTGCGAGATGTAG
>CAZVLI010000412.1:0-4365 GCA_964627965.1 uncultured Rhodospirillales bacterium | reverse complement strand
CTCGATGATCAGGTGATGGCCCTTGCGCTCGATCAGCAGGCCGACGGACAGCAGCAGACGGCCGCCCCCGGCATGCCGGGCGCGGATTTCGCTGCCGTCGGTCGGCCTGAAGCCTTCCAGATCGACACCGTTGCGCAGGACAGTGACCCGCTCCGGCGCCACGCCAATGCCGGTCAGCTCGTCCTTGAGCGCCTGACACACCGTGATCATCGCCGAGGCCTGCTCGGTCACCCAGCGGATCATCCGCCGCGGCAACGCGTAGTCGAGCATCAGGTTCGGGTCGCTGCCGCGCGCCGTCACCACCAGCGGCAAGCGGAAGCGGCGCGCCAGCAGAGCCGCCGCGACACCGTCGGGATAGAAGAAGTGCGCATCGATCACCTGCGCGTCATAGCCCGACGATAGTTGCTTTTCGATTGCCGGAATGCTCGCGCGGTAAAGAAACCACGGCGTCACATTCTGGCCGATCTTCGGCAGCACGATGTAGCGAGGATGGTCGATATCGAAGCCGTGACGGCTCTCGTGACGCGGCGCGGCGGCGAACTTCGCGTACTCGCCAAAGGCCGGCGAGCGGAACGGGAACCACGGCACTGGCGCGACGATGCGGCTTTCGGCGAACCCGGAGGCGACAAGATGGCGCAACCGGTTCTCCACGAACACGCCGTGGTTAGGTTGTGCAAGATTTGGGTAAAGCGTAGTGTATGTGATCAATCGCACTGTCATTGGCGATCATCATTACTCTTTATACATGGTTTGGACTTAAGTCTTGGGGCCGGCGCAGTCCAAACTAGGCGCCTGTAGCTCGCAAGGCAATCCAATTGGAGCGGTCGCCCGCAGCCGACATGAATCTGGACTTCGTCACGGACATCCTCGGCGCGATCGGCGCCGGCCTGTCGTTTTCGACCTACGACATCGCGGTGATGTCGCTGTCGGCCTTCGGCGTGGTGTTCGTGGCGCTGTTCGTGCTGCCTGTCGGGCTGCAGCGGCTCGCCAGCTACCGCGAGACCAACCAGCGGCTCGGCCGCCTGCGCCGCGACAAGGCCGACGACAACAAGGTCTCGATGAGCGCGGTGATGAGCTGCTTCTCGGCCGCGGCCCATATGAGCAACGACGCGTCGAGTTACCTGCGCACGGTGCAGCGGCTGTCGAACCGCGGCGACGAGGGCCTACCCGACTTCGGCACCTCTGAAGTCGCGCAACGCTACTTCTCGACCGAGAAGCTCGGCCGCTCGGTGGTCCGCGACATGGCCTACGCGCTGGGCCTGCTGCTCACCGGCCTGGCGGTGATCTCGCTGGTGCTGAGCGCCATCGGCGGCACCCGGCTGGCCCCGGTCGGCAGCGACCTGGCGGCGATGGCGACCAATCCCTACACCGTTGCGGCGCCGGCCTTCGCCGCGTTGCTGCTGTTCGTGGCCGCCGAGTCGATCTATCTGGCGCAGCGGCGCGAAGTACGCCGCATGTGCTGGATCCTGGACGAGTTGTTCCTGGTGCCGGCCTCGCTGCTCACCGCCGAGCACCTGGTCGCCTCGCTGCGCGCCAGCGCCGACCGCCAGCGTGAGGCCCTTTCCAGTCTGGCGGAAGACATCCGCCGCGCCATCGCCGACGGTCAAAACCGCTTCGCCGAGACGCTGCGCGCGCATGACGAGAGCTTCTTCGAGACCATGAGCGAGCGCCTGCGCGAGAACCTGCAGGCGCCGACCAAGGCACTGACCGACGCTGCCAAGGCAAGCTCGAAGGATCAGACCGCAAAGGTGAAGGCGCTGGTCGAGGACCTGCTGAAACGCTACGTCAGCGAGCTCACCGCCCTGGAACGCACCCAGCTGGAGGATCTCAAGGGCATCCTGGCGGAAACCCTGGCCGCCACGCAGGCGATGCACGACGCCTTCGAGGCCGGGTCGACGCGCATTGCCAGCGAGGCCGCGGAACGCACCGCCGCGCTGAGCCAACGGCTGGAAGAGCTGGTTTCGGAGGACTTCGGTCATTCCGTTCGCGGCATTCGCACCGCGTCGGAGGGGCTGCAGGAAGCAAGCGGCAGCTTGCGCGACACCGTGACGCAGCTTCAGGAGGCACTGGCCGAACTGCCGGCCGCGATTCCGGCGCCTCCGCCGCCCCCCGAACCGGAACCGGTCCGCGAGCCTGCCCGGTCGATCGCGCCGGATCGACGTACGTCCAATGAGATTGCCGATATATTGGGCGAGTTCCAAGAAGAGGCAGATAAGCTTTCGCGTGCACTCGGCCGACGCTAGCCAGCGTCGATAATTCTTACACTTGCGCGACCATCGCCGCACCCACCACCCGATAAACTATTGAGCAATCTTACCCGGGCCCGGTTGGCCCGGAATATGCTTAACAAGTGGCGGTGAGGGCCGCGATCCCACTGGGGTCGCGGATAACAAAAAAGGTGCGGAGCGAACTATCGTGCCTCAGGCAATCGGTCTCAATACGCGTAAACCGGTGAGTATCGGTGCACCCGACCTGGCCGCGGAGCTGGCCAACCGCTTCATCAACGTTCTGGCCGAAAGAAGCTGGGCGGAGCGGCTCGACGTCTTGATGGAATTGCACGATCAACTGCGAGACGACATCGAGGATTTCGCGATGTTCTGCGAGGTCTTTCCGATGTTCATCGGCAAGGTGATCGAACATTTCGGTAGCGAAATCATCAAGACGCAGGAACAGGCGCACATCTATGCGAACTCGGCTGTCGCCGGCCACCGTCAGGCCGCCGGCGACTGGTTTCGCGCCCACGGGGTCTAGCTAACCCCAGACGCGACGGCTCAGCTCGACGATCAGGTCGAGCTTACGACGCTGGTCGTCCATGGTGACGTCGTTGCCATGGTAGGTGCTGGAAAATCCGCACTGCGGGCTCAGGCAGAGCCGGTCCAGCGGGATGTACTGGCTCGCCTCGTCCAGACGACGCGCCACCTGATCCGGATCCTCAAGCTCCGGCGTCTTTGACGTGACCAGCCCCGCGACCACCAGGGTCTCCGGTCGCACGAAGCGGAGCGGCTCGAAGCCGCCCGAGCGATCACTGTCATATTCGAGGAACAGCCCGTCGACCTGCAGGCCGCCGAAGACCGTCTCGGCGACCGGCTCGTACCCGCCCTGCGCCACCCAGCTCGACTTGAAATTGCCGCGGCACATGTGCGTGGTGACGGCCAGATCGGCCGGCCGGTCGGCGATCACGCGGTTGATCAGGTCGACGTAGAGCCGGCAGGTCGCGTCCGGATCGTCGCCCCGCGCCTCCAGCGAGTCCCGCATCGTCGCATCGCACAAATAGGCGAAACTCACGTCGTCGATCTGCAGATAACGCAGCCCCAGGTCGTAAAGCTCCGCGATTTCAGCGCGATAGGCGGCCACCACGTCATCCCAGAACTCGTCGAGATCGGGGTAGATCGCGGTATCGATCCCGGCGCGACCGGGGCGCAGGTGATAGAGCGCGGGCCCGGGAATGGTGAGTTTGGCGGTCTTCGTGGTCGCCGCCGCCAGGAACCGGAAGTGCTCGGTGAAGATGCCGCCATTATGGCGCACCTTGCCGACCACCTTGGTGACCGGCGGCCGCTCGCCGCTGGCGAAGCTCGGCGCGTCGGTCTCACGCCACAACTCGATCCCGTCGAAGCCGGCCAGGAAGTCCAGATGCCACCAGTCGCGCCGGAACTCGCCATCGGTGACGCCTTGCAGGCCGACGGACTCCTGCAACGCCACCACCTCCCGCACGGCAGCATCTTCCGCCGCGCGCAGGTCCGCCGCGCTCGCCTCGCCCTGCCGCCAGCGCTCACGCAGGTCGAGCAGCGCTTTCGGGCGCAGCAGGCTGCCGACATGGTCGGCGCGAAATGGCGGGGTGGTGCGTTGGGTCATCGACGTCTCCGAGGCTTTCGACGCCGGCACTCTAGCGACTGAGCCACAAACGGCCAATTCACCCTGGTCGCGAGCCAGAACGGAATTATTTCCAAGAGGCTGACGTAAGCGTGATCGGGGCGTCACGCACCAGCGCGACGGTTCGCGCTAGGCTCAGGTTGCCCAAGGACTGTCGATAAAGGGGAGGTCCACATGTTTCGCAAGTTGTTCGGCCCGCTGCTGGCCGCGCTGGCGCTGAGCGCGCTCAGCGTCGGCACCGCCGCGGCCGCCGCCGAGATCACCTGGTACGGCCAGGCCGCGTTCAAGATCGTCACGCCGGGCGGCAAGGTCATCGTCATCGATCCGTTCATCCTGAAAAACCCGAAGACCCCGGCCGACATGAAGGACCTGGCCAAAGTCGGCAAGGTCGACCTGATCCTGGTCACCCACGGCCACTTCGATCACACCGCCGACGTCGTCGAGCTGGCCAAGCTGACCGGCGCCAAGGTGGCGATGAACGCCGACATGGGCACT
>CAZVLI010000411.1:0-4366 GCA_964627965.1 uncultured Rhodospirillales bacterium | reverse complement strand
ACGCCCAGGAGTCCGATCGACTGCGCGGGGGCAGCGTCACCCACCAGCCGTCGATGGGCCACAGCATGACCAGACCGCCGAACACGGAGATGGAGGACACCGCGTCTCCCAAGAGGAGCACGGCCTGGCTCGTGCTGGTCGAGGTGCTTCCGATCTCGACGCCGATGCTGGTGCCCTGCACCGGGTTCGCCGTCAGGTTCAGCGTCGGGACCCCGAGGGTGCCCGCCAGACCGGCGCCGTACTGGAACCAGGAGGCCGCGGTCGGGCTGCAGAACGACTCGCTCTCGACGAAGACGGCGCCCGCGTTGGAATGGGCCGTGTCGTCGTACGGAGCGCCGACCCAGATCTCCGCCGCGCCGTCGCCGTCCATGTCGTGCCCCGCGAGCGACGTGCCGTAGCGCGTTCCCGGCGTGGGGCCGTCGATCGAACGGAGAACGGAACCGCTGTTGCCCGAGATCAGGCACACCTGTCCGTTGCTGCCGCCCAGCCCAGGAACACCGGCCGCCAGGTCCGGAACCCCGTCGAAGTCCAGATCGCCCACGCTGGTCACGCTGGTCAACCCCTGGAAACAGCTGTTCACCATGGTGACGGACGACCAGGAATAGAAGTGCAGCTGCAGTTCGTTGGCGCCGGAAGCGTACGTGACCCAATCGGTGAGCCCGTCCCCGTTCACGTCATCGGGGAGCGCCTTCAAGCACGTGCCGAGCAAGTCGCTGGCGTCTCCGACGTAGGCGGACCCGTTGTAGACGAACGCCGTCGGGTGCAGGGGCTCGAAGACCTGGACCAGGCCGGCCAAGGGATGGCTGGTCGTGCCGGAGGGACCCAGCTCGATGAACTCGGTCAACGGGGACGAAACGGCCAGGCTGCCGTAGCCGTCTCCATCCCGATCGCCGAGATACGCCACCTGCGTGCCGAAGCCCGCACGGTAGAACTCGTCCATCCCGAAGGAACCCGGCCACTGCATCCAGTGCCCGATCAGGTTGCTCTCCACGACACCGTTCCAGAGATCGACGACCTCGACCCGGCCCTCCTGTCCGAAGCCGGCGCCGGTTCCATCCAGGTCGTAGTGCGGCGCTCCGATGGCCGCTTCGGGGCTGGTGAAGTCCGCGTCCAGGTGGCCCGCGCAGAGCGAAGCGCCGTAGCGCTCCCCCGTCTGGCTACCGTTGAAGGTGCGCAGCACGGAGCCGTCCGCTCCGGACAGGAGCTTCACCGTGCCGGACTGCGGCGCGAGGCCGTTGGAAGCGGGCAGGCCGACCAGCACGTCGTCGAGCCCGTCGAAGTTGACGTCGCCGGCGTTCGCAATCGAAGAGCCGAACTCGGTGTTGCCGCCGATCGGCCCCACGGCCTTCCAGAGGGGCTGGCCGTCCGTTCCCGAGTAGACCGACACGAAGCCGGCATCGGCGACGAAGATCGGAAAGCCGAAGTCGACCACCTCGTCGGAGAACGGAGCTCCAACGGCGAAGTCCGGCGTGCCGTCCGCGTCGACGTCGCCGATGCGCTCGACCACCGTGCCGAGCCGGGCGCCTTCGTTGCCGCCTTGGAGCGGCCCCACCGTGATCTGGGCCGTGACGGGTGCGGCGGGGATCGCGCAGAGGAGAAGGAAGCGAGTGAGTTGCGTGTGCATGGGTAGATCCTCGTTCGGGAGGTTCCGGTTGGTTTTGCTGATGGTTTCCCCGGCGCTTCGGCGCGCCGTTGGACTGGAGCGGAGGCGAACGACCGCCTGCGCTTCGCGTCCCATCCGGAGGCCTCCCGAAGGGTCACGCCGAATTCGAAAATCGCTGGGGGTCCGCGGAGCCCGGAGGAATCCACGAGGAAGTCCGTGACGCTCGGAGCCCCTTCCGGCTGGGGCAGCGTCCCTCCGCCCGGACGGCTACACTCGGCCCAGGCACCTGTGGCGGACGGGGCCCGCCATGAAGGAAGACCCCCAGCAAGACCCCGCATCGCTCTCTCCCGCCGGAGAAGCCTTCGCCGAGTACCTCGCCCAGGTCGAGGACGGAGCCTCCCCCGACTTCGAGGCCTTCTGCGCCGCCCATGCCTCGCTGGCGGACGAGCTGCGGACGCTCCACGCACGCTGGCTGCGCTACCTGGCGCCAACGACGTGACCAACCCGGCCGCGCGCACCGACCCGCAGAGCCCGATCGCTGGCATGCCGATCCTCGACGTCGATCGCGCCCGCACCGTGCTTTTCGTGAAAAGATCCCTATCTCCTGGATATGCCGGCATCGACAACGAGCTGTTCTACGCCGAGAACACGATGATGTTGTTCGCCGACGCCAAGCAGATGGTGGACGACATCGTCCGCGCCCTGCAGTAGGGACGACACGACATGGCGATCCTGAAGATCGCGCGCATGGGCCACCCGGTGCTACGGCGCCGCGCGGAAGAGGTCACCGACCTCCATGATCCCGAGGTCCAGCGCCTGATCGACGACATGCACGAGACCATGATCGACGCCAACGGCGCCGGCATCGCCGCGCCGCAGGTCTATGTCTCGCGCCGCGTGGTGATGTTCCGCGTGCCGGCCGAGCGCACCACCGAGGACCCGGAAGACCAGCCGATGGGCCTCACCGTGCTGATCAACCCCGTTCTCGAACCGATCGGCGAGGAGAAGCATCTCGGCTGGGAGGGCTGCCTGTCCGTCCCCGGCCTGCGCGGCGAGGTGCCGCGCTACAGTCGCCTGCGCTACGCGGGCCTGGCACCCGACGGTAGCCGCATCGAGCGCGAGGCCACCGGCTTCCATGCCACCGTGGTCCAGCACGAGTGCGACCACCTCGACGGCATCCTCTACCCGCAGCGGATGACCGACCTCACCAAGCTGATCTTCACCAGCGAGTGGGACGCCTTCACCGGCGGCAGCATCCCGGAGCCGCCGGATGACTGACCGCGAGGCCCGCAAGCAGGCCGTCCTGGCCACCGCGATCCCCGGCGTGCCGTTCGACGGCTGGTCCGACAAACTGATGCGCTCGCTGGACGACGATGCGGCCGTGCTGTTTCCCGGCGGCGCGGCGGACCTGCTGGACTTCTACATGTCCGAAGCCGACCGGCGCATGGTCGAGGCGCTTGCGCAGGTCGATCTGCCGGCGATGAAGATCCGCCAGCGCATCGCGGCGGCAATCCGGCTGCGTCTGGAACAGTCCGAAGCCGAGCGCGAGACCGTGCGCCGCACGCTGGCCACGCTCGCCCTGCCCGGCCATGCCAGCCTTGGCCTGCGTTCGCTGTATCGCACCGTGGACGCGATCTGGCGCGCCTGCGGCGACACCGCGACGGATTTCAACTTCTACACCAAGCGCGGCCTGCTGGCGGGCGTGTACAGCTCCACGCTGCTGTTCTGGCTGAACGACGACTCGCCGGGTCTTGAGAACACCTGGGCCTTCCTCGACCGCCGCATCGAGCAGGTGATGGAAATCCAGAAGGCCCGCGGCCGCTTCGACAAGCTGGCCGAGAAACTGCCCTCGCCCTGGCCGATCCTCAGTCGCCTGCGCTACCCGAGCCGGGCGTAACCCAGGTCACGTGGCCCATCTTGCGGCCGGCGCGGACCTCCGCCTTGCCGTAGAGATGCACATGCGCGCGTGGATCGGCGAGAAGCGCCGGCACGCGCTCGACATCGTCGCCGATCAGGTTCTCCATCCGCGCCCGCCCGCGCAATCCAACGTCGCCCAGCGGCAGGCCGCAGATCGCCCGGATGTGCTGCTCGAACTGGCTGGTCTCGCAGCCCTCGATGGTCCAGTGCCCGGAATTGTGCACGCGCGGCGCCATCTCGTTGACGAAGACCGCATCGCCGGCGACGAAGAACTCCACCGCCAGCACGCCGACGTAATCCAGCGCGGCGGCCAACTTCTCCGCCACCGCGACCGCGGCCGGCGCCGCGTCGGGCGCCTCGCTCAACCGCCGGATGCCGTCGCGGTGGGTGTTGCGGCTGACCGGAAAGGCCGCGACCGCGCCGTCCAGGCCCCGCGCCACGATCACCGAGACCTCGTGGTCGAAATCGACGCGCCGTTCCAAGATCGCCGGCGCCCCACCCAGTTCCGCGAACGCATCCGCCAGGTCGTCCGGCGCCGCCACCGGCCGCTGGCCCTTGCCGTCGTAACCCATGCGGCGGGTCTTGAGGATCGCCGGCGTGCCGACCTTGGCCAGAGCGGCGGAGAAGTCAGCCTCGCACGAGACTGCTGCATAGGCTGCGGTACCGGCGCCCCGCGCGACCGCGAAGTCCTTTTCCGTCACCCGATCCTGGCAGACCTCCAACGCCTTCGCGCCCGGCCGCAGCGGCTTCAACGGCGCGACGTGCGCCGCCGTCGGCAAAGGCACGTTCTCGAACTCGTAAGTGATGACGTCGACCGCCGCCGCGAACCGCTCCGGTGCCATCTTC
>CAZVLI010000410.1:3062-4370 GCA_964627965.1 uncultured Rhodospirillales bacterium | reverse complement strand
CGCAGCGCAATGTCTACGAACGCCGGCAGTACGTGCTGCCGCGCTACCTGCCCGACGCGCTGGCCAAACTGAAGTCCAGCGGCCCGCTGAACGAGATCCTCGGCGAGGACTTCGTCACCCTACTGCTCGACGTGAAGCAGGAAGAGAACGACGGCTACCAGAACGTCATCAGCGCCTGGGAACGCGAGCACCTGCTGCTGAACGTCTGACACGCAGACGCCGCGCCCAGTTTCGCGCTGGTCGAATATCGATATTTCTGGTGTACACTCGCGGCACGCACCGGGAAGGGAACGCATCATGAAGAAGTCGGAGATCAAGGCTGTCGCCAAGGCGCTGGACCAGGCGGAGCGCACGCACGAGCGCATTCCGATGATGGCGCAGCAGCATCCCGACATGACCTTCGAGGAGTCCTACGAGGTCCAGTCGGCGTGGACCGACATCAAGCTCAAGGCGGGCCGCGAGATCTGGGGCCGCAAGATCGGCCTGACCTCCAGCGCGATGCAGCAGGCCGTCGGCATCGACACGCCGGACTGCGGCGTGCTGTTCGACGACATGTTCTTCGAGGACGGCGCCGTCATTCCAAAGGACCGCTTCATCGAGCCGCGGATCGAGGCCGAGGTCGCCTTCGTCATGGGCAAGCCGCTGAAGGGCCCGGGCACCACCATCTACGACGTGCTGGACGCCACCGACTACGTCGTGCCGTCGCTGGAGATCCTCGACACCCGGATCGTGCGCAACGATCCCAAGGGCAAGTACAAGCGCACCATCGTGGACACCATCGCCGACAACGCGGCCAACGCGGGCATCGTCACCGGCGGCCGGCCGACGCGGCCGAACGAGATCGACCTGCGCTGGGTCGGCGCCATCGTCTCTCGCAACGCCAAGATCGAGGAGACCGGGCTCGGCGCCGGCGTGCTGAACCACCCGGCCAACGGCATCGTGTGGCTGTGCAACCACCGCCTGGCGCGGTTCGGCGAGGGGCTGGAGGCGGGCCAGACGGTGCTGTCGGGCAGCTTCATCCGCCCGCTGGACGCAACGCACGGCTCCACCATCGTCGCCGACTTCGGCCCGTTCGGCACGGTGAGCGTCTACTTCGAATAAGAGCTACTGCCCGTTGCCGGCGCGCGCCTCGGTGCGCGTCAGCAGGCTCGGCACCAGGGTCTGCGAGTAGCCGGCCAGGAAGCTCCAGATGATCAGTAGCGCCAGGTGCTTGTTCGGCACCCGCAGCGCCGTTGCCACGTCGTTGCCGTCGTCGCCGGTCAGCAGCACCTTGGCGAAGCCGACCCGATTGAGCTCCGGCCAGATCGA
>CAZVLI010000410.1:0-3052 GCA_964627965.1 uncultured Rhodospirillales bacterium | reverse complement strand
GGAAGAAGAAATAGAGGATCGTCGCGCCGCCGATACCGACCAGGCAGCGCAGGAACAGGAAAGTGTACGACCACAGGTCGCGCGCCTCCTCGGTGCCGCCCTCGGCAAGCTTGCCCTGCATCTGCGCCAGCAGGAAGAAGGCGGCGCCGAACAACCCGGCCGACATCGCGATCACGAGGGCGGCGTAGCCGGCCAGGACGGTCTCTTGCATGTTCGGGTCCACTATGGCGCCCCTATTCTCTGCCGCCGTCGGAAGGGTTCGACGTGTCGGTTTCCGTCTGCTGCTGCCCCGTGCCGGCGTCCGTTTCCTTCGAGCCGGGCGCCTCGAAGGTGAAGGCGATGAGCACCAGCATGAAGGCCAGGAAAGACAGGCCGAACACCCAGCTCGCGCGGCGCACGGCCCGCGTCGAATAGCGGGTCTTCACGTAGCGGTTGGTGTAGGCGCCCTGCAGGTCGGTGACGACGCGCAGCAGCAGCGCCCGCGCCAGGGCGTCGAGTTGCTGTTGCTTGGTCGCGTCGGCCTGCGGCGCGTATTTCAGCAGGTCGTTCTCGGTAAGCTGGGTGCGGTAGAACGCGGCTTCGGGCAGACCCATGCGATCCGCCTCGTCGACGCGGCGCTGCAATTCGGTCCACAGCGTCGCGCCGGAAAGCAGGCCGACCATGCGCTGCTCGATCAAGCGCGCGTCGCGCCACGCGGCGCGGCCGTCGCCCTGTCGACGCATCCCGGTCTCGCCTAGCGCCGTTTCGATCTGCTCGCTCAGGCGCTTGCCCTGGGCGTCGAGCGCGCTCTTGTCGATCAGGTCGTAGGTGCCGCGTAGCGCGTTCACGACCTGCTCGTAGGTCGTCCCGTGGACATCGAAATTGCCGCCGAACAGCCGCCGGACCCAGCTTTCGAGCGGGCCCATCGTCGGTGCCGTGGCGGCCTTGGCGTTCGCAGTGTCCATCTGGCACGACCCCTCAATGCCAGCGTGTCCGGGCCACGCGTTCGCGTGGCGAAGACCATCGTCTTTACATTAGGGGAGCGTCGAAGGCGTGCGCAACGCCGTGCGGCCTACCGCCGCGCCTGCAGCGCCTCCCGGGCGGCATCGGGCAGCGGTGCGGCGCTTGCGCCCTGCATGTGCACCAGCACGCTAGTCGCGGTGGCAAGGCACCGGTCGTCGGCGAATACCGCGTGGCCCAGCGTGACGGAGCTGGTGCCGATGCGGCGCACCCGCGAGCCGATCCGCAGCCGGGCCGGAAAGTGACCCTCGGCGCGGTAGTCGATCTCCAGATGCGCCAGCACGAAACGCGATCCGGGCAGCCGGTCGAAGTGGCAAGCGCGCATCAGCGTGACCCGGCCATGCTCGACGTAGCTGGCGTAGGCGGCGTTGTTCACATGGCCGCCCGGGTCCTGGTCGGAGAAGCGGATCACGTCGTCGACCCAGTGCGTGTACGCGTCCGGGTCGGTCGGGTCGAGTTCGGGGGTCTCGGTCTTGGTCTTGGTCATAGGGCAAATTACTTTGACAACCCCACGGGCGCGACATTCAATCCGCGAAACGAACGAACCATGCGAGGGCGATCACGGTGCAGGCGCGCTTGTTGAAACACATGACGATGCTGGGGCTGGCGGCGACCGCCCTGGCCGCGGTTCCGGCGATGGCTCAGGACAAGGTCCTGAACATCTACAACTGGTCCGATTACATCGCCGAAAACACGATCGCGAACTTCGAGCAGGAGTTCGGGATCAAGGTTAACTACGACGTCTACGACAGCAACGAGATCCTCGAAGGCAAGTTGCTGGCCGGCAATACCGGCTACGACATCGTGGTGCCGACCGGGTCGTTCCTGGAGCGGCAGCTCGCCGCCGGCATCTTCGCCAAGATCGACAAGTCGAAGCTGAAGAACTACGGCAATCTCGACCAGGGCATCATGGCACGGCTGCGGGCGCAGGATCCCGACAACGCGCACTCGGTGCCATACATGTGGGGCACCACCGGCATCGGCTTCAACGTCGCCAAGGTCAAGGAGCGGCTGGGCGACGGCGCGCCGACCGACAGCTGGTCGCTGATCTTCGACCCGGCCAACGCGGCGAAGCTGGCCGACTGCGGCATCGCGCTGCTCGATGCGCCGACCGAGGTCTTCGACATCGCGCGCAACTACCTCGGGCTCGACCCGGTGTCGCAGGAGAAAGCCGACCTCGACAAGGCGGTGGCGCTGCTGGAGAAGATCCGGCCGCACATCAAGTACTTCCACTCCTCGTCCTACATCGACGACTTGGCGAACGGCGAGCTGTGCGTGGCGATGGGCTGGTCGGGCGACGTGTTCCAGGCGATCGACGACGCCGCCGAACGGGTCGAGGTGCGCTACGTGATCCCGAAGGAAGGCGCGGTGATCTGGTTCGACCTGATGGCGATCCCGGCCGACGCGCCGCACAAGGACGCCGCGCACAAGTTCATCGACTACATCCTGCGCCCGGACGTGGTGGCGAAGATTTCCGACGAGATGTTCTACGCCAACCCGAACGCGGCGGCGACGCCGCTGGTCAGCGACGAGGTGAAGGGCGACCCGGCGATCTATCCGCCGGCCGAGGTGCAGGCGCGGCTGTTCGCCGACAAGGTGCCGGCCGGCCGCTTCGCGCGCACTCAGACCCGGGCATGGACCAAGGTGAAGACCGGCCAGTAGACGGATCGGCTAGGGAACCGGCGTGGCCCAGGAACGCGAGGCCGGGCGCGAACCCAAGCAAGGCGACGCCGCCGGCGTCGGCTACGTCGCGCCGGAGCCGTGGCGCGACCCCGCGGCCAAGCCGTTCATCTCGCTACGCGGCGTGACCAAGCGCTTCGGCGCCATCACCGCCGTCGATAGTGTCGATCTCGACATCTACCAGGGCGAGCTGTTCTCGCTGCTGGGTGGCTCGGGCTGCGGCAAGACCACGTTGCTGCGGATGCTAGCGGGGTTCGAGGCGCCAAGCGCCGGCAGCATCGAGATCGACGGCGTGGACATGGCCGGCATCCCGCCCTACGAGCGGCCGGTCAACCTGATGTTCCAGTCCTACGCGCTGTTCCCGCACATGTCG